>JACZXM010000364.1 GCA_022571615.1 Acidobacteriota bacterium
CAAGTGCGCATGTACACCGCCCGGGCCGCCGGCACAGCCCAGGCCACGTCGGTTCTGGAAGCGCTGGCGCTGGATGCCCACCCCAACGTCAGGACGGCGGCACTGCGCGGCCTGCAAGCGGTCCGTGGGCACGAGGCGGATGCGTGGTTTCGCCAGGCGCTCGCAAGCGACGATTACCAGCTATTGATCGCCGCCGCCGAGGCGCTTCAGGGCTCGCCCGACCCGGAGCCCGCGATTCCCGAGCTACTGGACGCCCTGGCGCGAGTGAGCCGACACCAGCGCGAGACCTCACGCGATGCCAGAAGCGGGCTGCTGGAGCGCATCGCCGAGCTGGGCACGGCGCAGCAGGCCGACGCGCTGGTTCCCTACTTGAACGATTTCGACCCGCGGATCGCCGAGCTCGCCGCCGAGACGCTCGCCACCTGGAGCGGCAAGCCGCAGGCACCGGCTGCCCAGCCATTGCCTCCCCTGCCCTTTCCGAGTCTCGCCCTACTGCAGGAGCTAGCCGGCGCGCGGGTCACGGTCCAGATGGCGAACGGCGGCAACTTCGAGCTCCGACTACTGCCCTTCGATGCTCCCACGAACTCGGCTCGCTTCGCGCGCCTGGCGCGCGCGGGCTATTTCGACGGGCTGACCTTCCACCGCGTGGTGCCTAACTTCGTGATTCAGGGTGGCAGTCCGGGAGCCAACGAGTTTGCCGGCGATGGTCCCTACACCCGCGACGAGCTGACTTCTCGCTCGCATGTCCGCGGTACGGTCGGGATCTCGACACGCGGCCGCGACACCGGCGACGCACAGATCTTCATCAACCTGGTCGACAACATGCGCCTGGATCACGAGTATACGATCTTCGCCGAGGTGGTCGAGGGAATGGACACCGTCGACGCCATCCTCGAGGGCGCTGTGATCGACACGGTTACGGTAGGCGGCGGCGCACGCCGACGCTTGAGGACGCCCTTGCAGGGCTCGACTGAGGAGTCCACAAGGCTCGAGCGCGGCCTGACCGTCGTCACGGAGTCGATCCCAGCCGTGCGGTCGGTCCCGGTGGGGGTATGGAACACCCGCGGTAGGGGCGGTTCATGGTAGGTGGGAGACGCACGGTGCCGCTTATTTGGTACGTGCTGCTGGCCGCCTGTCTGAACGTCGCGATAGCCACTTGGCAAGCGCCGGACCTGGTGCCGGCTGCGAGCGGCATCGCATCCTCGTTGTTGTGGACGTTCGGCTGTCTGGTCGCGCTCGGTATCGTCGCCTTGCTCGCCCTCGATCGGACTGTGGGGCACCCGCACTTCGTCCCGGAAGCGGTCGGCGGCGGGCTCGTTGCGATGGCGGGGCTGCAACCGTTGGGGCGCGGGTACTTGATGGCGGGCGCCGCCAGCCTAGCGGGAGCGACGGTGGGTCTGCTCGTGTGGGCACTGCTGCGACGGGGAGTGGATCCCGCGCGACCCGCGCGCAGCGCACAGGGTCGCACGCCTGCGCTGGCGTCGTGGGCCGTCGTGCTATGCCTGGCCACGACCCTCGTGGCGGTCGCCCGCGACCGCAGCGGATCTCCGGCGCTGCCTCCGAGGGCAGTGGCGAAGCCCGATGATCCGCCCATCATTCTCGTCGTCGTCGATACGCTTCGGGCCGATCGTCTGCATAGAGTCGGGCCCGACGGCCAGCCGCTCATGCCGCACTCGGCGGCGTTCGCCGCCACGGCGACGAACTATTCCCAGGCCCGCTCGCCGGCTTCGTGGACCCGTCCGGCCATGGCTACACTCCACACCGGCGTGCCTCCTGAAGGCCACGAAGTTGTTCCCATGGATGCTGTCATTCCTCGGCAGCTAAGCACCGTCGCCGAGTTGCTGCGCACGCGGGCCGGGTACCGAACCGGTGCCGTGGTGCAGAATCCGCAGCTGTCCGCCGCGGCCGGCTTCTCACGAGGGTTCGAGGAGTGGATCGCTTTCCCGCGTCTGTCCCGCCCTGGAGAGTCGCTCGGTGACAGGGTGCGACGCCTGATCTCGCCAACGCGGTACGCGTCGAATCAGGAGCTGACCGACCTGGCATGCCAGCGACTGCTCGCATGGATCGAAGAACCGTTCCTCCTTTGGGTGCACTATTTCGATCCGCACGTTCCGTACGCGCCGCCCGCCGACATCCTGGCCCGCTGGTCCTCGGAGTCCAGCGTTACCGCGTTTGCGGGCCAGGAGGCGATCCGCGCCGGCCGCCACGTCGACCCCACCGAGCGACAGGCCATCGAGTTGCTCTACGACGCCGAGGTGCGAGATGTCGATCGTGAGATCGGCCGGTTGTTCGACCTCATGAAACGCCTCGGAATCTGGGACCGTTCGTTGATCATACTGACGGCCGATCACGGCGAGGAGTTCTGGGAGCACGGGGCCTTCGAACACGGGCACTCGGTCTACGACGAGCTGCTGCGCGTTCCGCTCCTGGTCAAGCTTCCTGGACAGCGGCACGGCCGCGTCGTATCGGGCCTTGTCTCGACGTTGCGTGTCCCGGCCACCGTCCTGGCAGCGGCCGGGCTGCGGGCACCATGGCCTGCGAGGTTGCTGGATGGCGCCCCCGGTGCCGACGACGTGGTCGTGTCGTACAGCCATCTGTATGGACCGAGCTTGCGCGCCACGATCCAGGGCGGGACCAAGCTGATCGAGGACCTCGGGGGCGAGGCTCCACCGCTGCTGATCGATCTCGCCGTGGATCCAGGAGAACGCTACGCCCGGGTGGCTCTCGACGATCCTGGGGTGCAGCCACTAATGGCCCAGCAGACTGCCTACTTAGAGATCGCTCTCGGCATGCGGCAGCAGCTCGGCCTGGACAACGACCGGGTGCAGCTTCCCGCTGCGCTGCTACAGGAGCTGCGGACCCACGGGTACGTGCAATAGCCGAGGGCGCGAGCCTGGCTCCGCGCGGGGCGCTCGCGGCCAGGCCGATGATCGGGGTGCAGTGCGCGAGCACTCGCGTCAGGAGGTGCGCGACGTCGCCCAGCTCCGCGATTTCGCTCTCGACACCCTGACCGCGCCCCCCGACGTGGCCCGGGTCGAGACTTCCCTTGTCTTCGAGTACTCTCGCGGCGCGTAGCCGCCCAACTACTTGTGGAAACTTCCTGAACCCGGCGCCACCACGGGCCGCGGGACCGACGGAGACGAGCCATGACCAAGCCGATCGACCGACGCCAATTCGTACGCGCCACGGCTGCAGCCGGGTTGGTGGCAGCCACTCCATTGCATGCTTTCGGCCGAGCTGCAACGGTGCGCCGCCAGGGCGTCCGCCCGCTGGTGATCTCGGACCGAAGCGGGTTCGCCTACCGCAACGAAGGCCCCCAGAACGCACTCGAGCGCGCGTTCGAGATGATCGTCCAAGGTGAAGATGTGCTGGATGCGCTGATCGCCGGGGTCAACATACCGGAGAACGATCCGGCGGAGATGGCGATCGGTTACGGCGGCCTGCCCAACGCCGACGGCGTCGTGCAGCTGGATTCCTGCTGCATGCACGGGCCGCTCAAGCGCGCCGGCGGGGTGGCGGCGCTCGAGGGGGTGCGCACGCCCTCGAGGGTGGCGCGGGCGGTGATGGATCAGACCGATCATCATCTGATCGTCGGTGAGGGAGCCCAGCGGTTCGCCCGCGACCTCGGGTTCGAGATCGAGGATGATCTCAACACCGAGCGCTCGCGGCAGCTGTGGCTGGAGTGGAAGCGTCGGCTGGACCCCGGCCACTGGCTCGACCCCAAGGAGCGGGCGGTGCGTGGGTTCGAGGTCGGGATGGCCATGGTCCGTGACGGT
>JACZXM010000365.1 GCA_022571615.1 Acidobacteriota bacterium
CATAAACGATGGCCGCTGGCCGTCTGCTGATCGTCGACGACGACCCGGAAGTTCGCTACACGCTCAAAGCGGCGCTGGCGAGCGATGTTCTGACCCTGGACGAGGCCGCCACGGCCCAGGCCGGGGTCGACAAGGCCGGCGCTTCTGTATACGACTTCATTCTGCTCGACAACCGGTTGCCGGATGCCGAGGGAATCACCATCCTGGAAGAGGTGCGCCGGCTCCAGCCCGATGCGTTGGTGCTAATGATGACCGCCTACGGAACGCGCGCTACTGCCGTGGAGGCCATTCGCAAGGGTGCCTACGATTTCTTCACCAAGCCGATCAAGCTCGATGAGCTGCGAGTGGTGATGTCGCGGGCGCTGGAGCGCCGAACGCTGGCTCACGAGGTAAACGAGCTGCGCTCACGGCTGGCCGCGTCCTCGTCGTTCGGCGGCATCCTGGGCCGCTCACCCGCCATGCGGCGCATGTTCGAGACCCTGGCCAAGATCGTGAGCTCGGATACGACGGTGCTGGTCCTGGGCGAAAGCGGCACCGGCAAGGAGCTCGTCGCCGAGGCCATTCACTCCAAGAGCCGGCGCGAGCACGGTCCGTTCGTGAAGCTCAACTGCGTGGCGATCCCGCAGACCTTGCTCGAGAGCGAGCTGTTTGGCCACGAAAAGGGCTCGTTCACGGGTGCCTACCGCCGCAAGATCGGCAAGTTCGAGCTTGCTGACACGGGCACCATCTTGCTCGACGAGATCGGGGACATGAGCCTCGAGACCCAGGCCAAGATCCTGCGCGTGCTCCAGGAACGCGAGTTCGAGCGCGTCGGCGGTCTGGCCTCGGTTCGCGTCGATGTCCGGATCATCGCCGCCACACACCGCGATCTCGCGCGTGACTGCGAGCAGGGAAGATTCCGCGAGGACCTGTTCTTCCGCCTCAACGTGGTTACCGTTACCTTGCCCCCGCTGCGTGAGCGCGGCGAGGACATTCCTTTGCTAGCCGAGCACTTCATGCTCGAGGCTGCCACCGTGCACGGCAAGCCCGTGCGGGGCATCGCACCGGGGGCGCTGGATGCCATCGCTGGCTACAAGTGGCCTGGCAACGTTCGTCAACTGCGCCACGCGGTCGAACGTGCGGTGATCTGGGCCGACGGTGAGGAGCTCCGACGCGACGACCTACCGGCGGAAGTCCTCAGCGGCTCCCTGATCACGTCGCGGGCTGCCACGGGCTCGAGGGCCGATAGCCTGCCGGTGACCTTGGAACGGATCGAGCGCCAGCTGCTCGTGGATGCTCTCCGGCAGGCCGGTGGCGTGCAGGCGACAGCGGCCCGCCGCCTCGGGATTAGCGAGCGCTCGATGTGGCACAAGGTGAAGAAGCACGGCATCGACGTCGAGCGCTTCAAGAGCTAGCGCCGCGCGCTAGATCCCTCCTGCTGCGCCGTCACCGCCACAGCTCGGTCGGGGCTGGACCGCATCCCCTGCTGCCAGCCCTCCGATTCATCCAAAGGTGGTCATCAAGGTCCAGGGGCCGCCAAGTCAAGCTACGAGATTTGCGGGGCTTGCTACAAGTCTTGTAGGTGCTCAGTTAAGTTATGTCATTTCAGTACTTTATGCAGGACAACGTGGCGTTGACCAGAAGCGCTTGGTACGGGACGGCGCAGGTGGCGACGGTACCCGCATGGCCCGGGGTGGCCATGTCGCTACCCGTTCCGATCCTCGGGAGTTGTGATTAACTTATTTGATGTCAATAAGTTAAGGAGACTCGGTCGAGCATCCACGGGTGCCGCCCTGGAGTTTGGCACGGACATTGCTTTCCAACTCCGGCGTCCGGGACCGACTCGGATGTGCTGGCCCCCCAGCTTTCCCACCTCCCGATGGCATAGATGGGGAGAACGTACCGTGCAAAAGCTGTACACCACCGAGACGCTCGCCGAGCTGCTCCAGGTCTCACCCCGGACGATCCGGCGTGAGCGCAAGGAGGGACGGCTGCCTTTCGTCCGTGTTCGTGGCCAGATTCGCTATCGCGAGAGCGACGTGCGCGCATATCTAGAGCGCAACGCCAGCTTCACTGCCGATAGCGACTCGCTCACGTCGCATGTCAACTGGGGTGAAGGCTAGGCCAAGCTTGGCGCCTTTCCCGAGTTGCTGACACGGACACCCCGCGCAATCGGCGGGGGGAGAGGAGGCAATCGATGCTGGGTCTTTACACCACGGAGACTCTCGCAGAGTACCTACAGGTTTCGTCGCACACGGTTCGGCGCGAGCGGGAAGCAGGCCGACTGCCCTTCGTGCGCATTCGCGACCTGATTCGCTATCGACCGGAGGACGTGGAGGCCTACCTGGCCAGCCAGTCGCACGACCGCTATCAGTCGCCCCACCGGGTCGGCAAGGTCGAGGCGATTCGCTGAGGTGCTGGCGTCGGCAACGAC
Organism: Acidobacteriota bacterium; assembly: GCA_022571615.1. GTDB lineage: Bacteria > Acidobacteriota > UBA890 > UBA890 > WLXD01 > JACZXM01. The sequence continues at coordinate 2,414 of JACZXM010000365.1, forward strand.
GTCAACATGACCCTGTACCCCGTGTACGGGGCCGTATGGTTGGACGGGGAGATCTCAGTTGCAACGCAATGAAGGCTTCACGCTGCTGGAGGTCACGGTGATGGTGGCCGTCATCGGCGTACTCATCGGGCTTTTCGCCAGCTCGGCCGGCGACCTGCTGCACGAGTCGCGCGTGATTCGTACGCGCGCAGATGTGGAGAGAATCGCCGGTGCCATCGCCGAGTTCTATACCGACAACGGGTTCTTCCCGCGGACGGAAGACGTGCGGGCGGGGCGGCCGGGCAGCGGGACGATCGGGGCGTTGATCAGCGACGCACCGTTAGCCGAGAGTACCGAGGCCAGCACTTGGTGGGTGGAGTCGCGCCTCGATCTGCTGGCCGCGCACCTGACCACCAACGAGCACGGCTACCGGGGACGGGATCCGTTGCTGAGCACCGGCTGGAGCGGCCCGTATCTGCCCGAGGGCGTGCAGGCCGATGCCTGGGGGCATGCCTACATGGTGAATGTCTTTTACCTGGATACCCGCAATATCGTGCAGGAAATCGACGGCACCCTGCTGGGTGCGGTCTTCGTGATCTCGGCAGGTCCAAACGGCGTGATCGAGACGCCATTCTACCAGCCGCGAGACAACGCCGCGCTGTACGGCGATGACATCGGATTTCGACTGCAATGAGAAAGATCGACAGAACCCAGAGTGAACGGGGCTTCACCTTGGTCGAGGTGTCGATCCTGCTGACCGTAGTGGTGATCTTGTCGGCGTCGATTGCGCCCGTTCTCAGCACCCTGCTGGCGCATACCCGTCTGAGCGCGGTGCACAACGAGATGGCGGCGATCGCTCAGGCGCTCCAACAGTTCCTCGATGACATTGGGTGCGACATCGTGCCCCAGAACAACGCTTCCTCCGGCTATCGCAGCGCCGGTGTGGTGGTAGCACCCTTCACACCCCCGCCCGTCGTCCCCGGCGACGGCGTAGACAACGATTGCGATGGCGCAATCGATGAGGAGAACCTGAACGGCTTTGACGATGATGGTGACGGGCTGATCGACGAGGACGTTTTCCTGCCGCCGATACCGGACCTGGAACAGTGGGCATTCTTCTCCACGCGCTCCCCTGATATCGTGTCCCCCGGCTGCGAGCCGGCGGCGGTGCTGACGATTCCGCTGCTTGGCGCCGGTGGCCCCTGTCCGCGGCCCGCGCCTGTCCCTGACCTGCAGGCTCCGCCGCTAGCCGCCGGGCTGGACCTCATCCTAGGGCCGGGCAGCGACGACATAGACGCGGGCTCCTCCGGCGAACTCGAACTGGGCGGCCTGCCCACCATTCACTTCTCGGTAGACTCCTTGTCTGCGGGAGCGGTAGGCTG
>JACZXM010000011.1:0-11087 GCA_022571615.1 Acidobacteriota bacterium
TGCCATACGGAACAGAGTCAGGAAATCCCGATCGCGCGGCCCGTACACCGCCGGCGGTCGGATGATCGCCCAGCGGAGTTCGGCGATCTGCCGGACCGCCGCCTCGCCTGCCAGCTTGCTCTGCCCATACAGGCTCACCGGGCGCGGCTCGTCCTTCTCCCGCGCCGGCGCCGCCGGAGTGCCCGGACCGGCCGCCGCCTGGCTCGAGACGGCCAGCATGAACGTCCCTGCCCGTTGCGCGGCGATCGCAGTCTGCCGAGCGCCCTCGGCGTTGATCCGCAGGAACTGCTCGTAGGAGGAGGCGCGAGTCAGCCCGGCCAGGTGATAGACCACCTGTGCACCCTCGAGCGACGGCTGCATCTCGTCGGCCCGCAATCGGGCATCGACGCGCTCGACACCATCGGGCAGAGGATTGTCGCTCGTCGGCCGCACCACGGCGCGCACGATGAAGCCGCAGTCGCGCAGTCGCTCGCACAGATTCCAGCCGATGAAGCCGGTACCGCCGGTAACCACTGCGAGCTTGCTCATGCTGCACTAGGAGGCCGTGATGGAAGTGTGGTGGGTCTGGGCGGGCGCGCCAGCAGGCCGTGGTAGCTGCTACAGCCGCTTGTCGTAGATCCGATAGGTCTTGTAGCGCTTGCCGCCGACAAGCTGGATTCCCTTGTTGATCCCGTGGTTGTCCTCGAGGGTCCAGGAACACTCGCCGCCGATCCAGCCCAATCGCTCGGTTTCTCGGATCCCGGCGGCGATCAGCATCAGCTCCAGGCCTTTTTGGCGATGCTCTTCGAGCACGCCGAGCAGGACCAAGCGATTGCGATCGATGGTGCGGCGCCGTCGCAGCAACTTGAGGATCCCGAACGGCAACAGACGTCCGTTCATCTGCGCCAACACACGGTTCATGTCTGGGAGCGTCAGGCTGAAAGCAATGGGCTCGCCGGCGCTCTCCATGATGTGTATCAGGCCCCACTCCAGGATCGGCTTCATCTCCTTGGCAGCGTGCCGGAACTCGGCCTCGGTCGGGGCCACGAAACCCCAATTGTCCTTCCACACGGTAGTGAAGATCTCATGGATGATGGCAATGTCGCGCTCGAAATGCTTCTTGCTGATGGTACGGATCGTTGGCACCGGGTCCAGGCGCCGGGTAATCCTTTCGATGATGCGTTGGGCGCGCTCGTTGACGCTGTTGCGGATATCGAACCACCAGGCGTACAGATCCTTCGCCTTGGCGTAGCCGATCGCCTCGAGGTACTCGGGATAGCTTGGTGGGTTGTACGGCATCATTACCAACGGGCGTCGGTCGAAGGCGTCGATGAGCAACCCGGCGGAATCGTTCAGCGACGGGTTGACCGGGCCCCTGAGAACCTCCCGCCCGCGCGCACGGGCCCAACTTTCGGCAGTGTGCAGCAGAGCCCGAGCGATGGCTTCGGTCTCGGCCTCGAAAAAGCCGAAGAAGGCCAGGTTGTCGCCCCACGTGGCGTTGTGGCGTTGATCATCGATCGCCGCGATCCGACCGACGGGAGTGCCGCCCTCCCAGGCGATGAACAGCTGCATCTCGGCGTGTTCGAAGAACGGGTTCTTGGCCGGGTCGATGAGCGCTCGCTCGGAGATGATCAGCGGCGGCACCCATACCGGGTTGTCACGATAGAGGCGGAACGGGAGCTTGATGAACGCAGTACGCTCGCGGCGGCCGCTGACGGGTCGAACGGCAAGGGGGGCTGCGTTAACCTGCATTTGTCAACGGGGTGCTACTGCGGGTGCGGAAAGCGGCATGTCTACGGCGTTGCACTCGGTCGGGCTCCTCGACGTACTGCAAGAGTACGCCTGCGGGGCCCTCCCTCGCGCGCCTTGTATCCACCCCCTTTCCGGCCCCCTCGCTACGCACTCCGTCGACAAGTGCAGGTTAGTCAATCACGCCGTGCTTTCGGCCGGCATCGGCAAACACCGCCAGCACGCGGTCGATCTCTTCGAACGAATGGCTACCGTTGACCGCCATTCGGATGATGCCCTCACCCTCGGGCACAGCCGGTGGAAAGGCCGGCATCGCGAAGATGCCGTCGTCGAAGATGTCCTTCCAGAACGCGATGGTGCGATCCTGCATCCCGATCAACACCGGAACGATCGGGCCCGCTGATGCCAGGGTGTCGAATCCCAGCCCCACCAGGCCGCACCGGAAGTGGCTCACCCGGCGCCACAGACGCTCGCGGTGGATCGGCTCGGCGCGCATGAGCTCGAGCGCCTTGTGGGTGATCGCCACCTGTGCCGGTGGCAGCGCCGCGGTGAAGATGAACGGCCGTGCCCTCAGCTTGATGAAGTCGACCACGTCCGCCCCGCCACCGACAAATCCACCGACCGAGGCGAACGCCTTGGAGAAGGTACCGATCGTCAGGTCGATCTCGTCCTCGAGCCCATAGTGTTCTGCGGTCCCCCGACCGTTGGGGCCCAGCACGCCGGTGGAATGTGCATCATCAACCAGAATACGGGCACCGTACTGCCGCGCCAACTCCACGATCCGCGGCAGGTTCGCGATCTCGCCGCTCATGGAGAAAACACCGTCGGTGACGATCAGCCTGCCGATCGGCTTGCCGGCATCGCGTTTCAGAAGCGACTCCAGGTGATCCATGTCGCCATGGCGAAACTTGCGCAGTTGGCCGTACGAGAGGCGGGCGCCATCGTAGAGGCTGGCGTGGTTTTCGCGATCGAAGTACATCACGTCATGACGGTCGATCAAGGCCGCCAGAACCCCGAGGGAGCCGAGAAACCCGGTACTGAAGGTCAGCACGGCTTCCTTGTGCAGGAACTCCGCCAGATCGCGTTCGAACATCTCGTGCAGGCCGAGCGTGCCGTTCAAAAAACGCGAGCCGGTGCAACTGGTGCCAAATTCCTTGAGCGCCGGCATTCCCGCTTCCTGAACCCGGCGGTCCTGACTGAGGCCGAGATAGTCGTTCGAGCACATCATCAGCATGGAGCGGCCGTCGACCGTCACGTTGTTGCCCGACTGGGCGGTGAGGGCCTTGAAGTACGGAAACAGCCCCGCCTCCCGCAGTGGGGCGGCACGCTGAAACAACGGCACTTTGTCGAAGATATCCACCGACTCGGTGGCTACGATTGGTTCTGCCATGGCCTCTTCTCGCTCGACGAGCAGACGGCACGCGCAACAGAGGGGACACACACTGGAGGGTGTCCGCCATGCCAAAAGACGACCGGGGCCGAACGCCCGGATCAGGACTCTTGTTCGAGCTCCCCGATCCGTTTGCTCAACCGCTGGATGATGTCTTCAACGGTCTCTTTCTTCAGCAAGCGTGTGAAGCGGCGGTGATAGCTGCGAGCGGTATCCACGTCGTCCATGATGTAGTTGACGATGACCCACCGGTCGCCGTCGCGCTCGAGCTCGTAATCGAGAGTAAGCTCGTCACCCTTGTAGTAGGCCAGGCAGTTGACCACCGCTTTGTCGCCGTCGATCTCCTCGCTCAGATAGTCGAATCGTTCCGCTCGATAGCGGCCCAACCCCTTTATGGAACGAATGCGGAGCAGATCGCTGAAGACTCCCTTCCACTCGTCGCACTTCTCGGTCTCGGCCTCGCACAGGTCATCGATCGCGGCTCTCGACATCCGAAGGAAGTCGGTGACCTGATCCATGACCTCATAGATCTGGGCTTCCCCCTCGGCGTCGAGAGGGTCCTTTTCCGCGAGAACCGCGAGAATAGCGTCGTTGGACCAGCGGATGGTCTCCATCGGGGACCAGGTGTTTTCGGCGGCCTGGCCTATCGCCACCGATCCCCAGAACACCATCAGCACCAGCGCCCCGAGACTACTCGAGCACAACTTGGCCATCAGCAACCCACTGTAGGTATGAATGCAAGTCCCCCATGACAAGGGCCAATTCGGCCAGGGAGACATCCAGTTGGTATTGTGTCTCAATCACCTGCGCCTGTAAACGATAGTCCGCCGCGTAGGCTTTGAGCATCGGCTGCGCCTCACCGATGCCGAGATCCCAGTCGTCAAACGCGGTGCGCAGCCAGCGGCGCGTCACGCGGCGTGTCTGGCGCGCGGAGACCACCAGTTCGACGTTCTTGAGCACGCGCTCGAGCGCCTGGTGCACTTGCAGTCCGAGCTTGATGCGCAGAGCCTCTCCTTTGGCGACGGTCGAATCGCGCTCGAACTTGCGCCTCAGGTAGTCGATCCTGTGGCGGGGGAAATTCAGATCCCACCGCAGATTGAAGGCGGCGGCCAGTCGCCGGAAGTTGAACTCGTCGTAGGCGAAGGGATTGCGCTGGTCGTCGCGTCCGCTCGCCTTGGCCAGGCTAAAGCCTCCTCCCACCACCACCACCGGCCAGCGATTCGAGAGCTCGAGATCCATTGCTGCCTCCAGCGCCCCGACCGCAGCTTGAAGGGTGCGCAGGTCGGGGTTCACCCGCTCCGCGATCCTGATCAGCCGATCCAGGTCCGACGGCTGCAACGATATCTGCGGGGCTTCTGTGTCGGTCGGGACCAGCGGCACGTCCGGGTCGTACCCCAGAAGCTCCGCCAGGCCCCGCTGCACCAGACGGCTGAGCTCGATGGTGTCGAGGTAAGAGCGCTCGACATCGTAGGCACCGGCCTGGGCCTCGAACGCGTCGTTGGGATCGATCTCGTCAGCGTCGAGCTTCTCCTGGATCTTGTCCAGCAATTCCCGATACGAGTCGCGCATGCGCTCGCCCACATCCAGCGCCCGTTCGCTGGCCACCAAACCCCAATACGCCTTGATCACCTCGCGTGCCAGGTCGTTGCGCACCTTGCGCCCCTTGGACTGCTCCACCTGCACAATGCTGCGGGCGGCGCTGGCGGCGTTGCCGGTCCGGCCGAAGGTGTAGATCGGGATGATGATGCCGATCTCAAAGCGGAAGAACGGTCCCAGGTCGTCGAGATCGTTGGAAGTATCGGGGGATCGGAAGATATCGCCACGGGCGGCGGGCACCACCCCGGTGAGGCTGTTGAAGGTGAACTGCGGCAAGGTCCAGAAGCTCTCGTACATCTGGACATCGAGCTGGGCGCGCTCGACATCCAGTTGCTTCGCCCTGGTGAGGGGATTGCGCGCGATGATCAACTCGACGGCATGACGCAGGCTGATCTCGCGGCCATGGGAGTCGTCATTCTGCGCCTGCGCCGTAGCTGCCGAGACGCAGGCCACAACCACTATCAAGCTGGCGCAGGCAGACCTGATGAAACGTCGGGCGGGTTGCATTCGAGACTCCGAGTACAAAGCGGTCAAGCAGGCCGTGGTGAAAGTGTGATGGGGCCACCAAACCCTACCATCCGGCAGGGTTTCGGTAACGCTGACGCGGTGCTCGAGTGCGCCATGAGAACGTACGTCGAGAATCTCCCGACTTGACGCCATCGGCCAAGTCTAGGAGCCTTGCGGGGATGAGCGGTCGAGCCCTCCGCGCCCCTTCTCCAGCCTCGCCTCCACGACTGCGCCAGCGCCGCCCTCCGTGCCGTAACTATCCCTCCCATCCAGGCCCAGCCGGCCACTCCAGCAGCGGATTGAATGACGGGTCTGTCTGATCCCGTGCTGCGAATCACCGACTTCGCAGCCAAGGAGCCTCAGCGCCATACGCCGCGGGAAAAGACCCTCTTTTACCGCGAGCTCAGGGCGATCTGCCGCTGGTCGTACCGGCACGCGTTCCTGTGGGTGCTGGTGACCGCTCTGCTGTGCATACCCGCCTACTTGTCGGCGCGCCGCCTGACGCTCGACACCGACCTGCGGCAGCTGCTGCCCGAGCATAGCTCGGCGGTGGTCTGGAGCGAGGAGCTCGAGCCGGTCGTCGGCGATAGCGGGTTCTTCTCCATCATCTTCGAGGGCGCCGACATCGAGACGCTGCGCGCCGCCGTCGACGACGCGGTGGTGGCGTTCTCGGATATCAGCGGAATCGATTGGATCGACTATCGATACCCAACCGAGTTCATCAACGAGTATGGCTACACGCTGATCCCGTCGCGGCAGCTGGACAAGATGATCGGCGTCATCGAGGACTGGGAGGCACAGGTCAACCCGCTGCTCGATGACCTCGGAGAAGAGGAGGACGAGGAAGGCAACGACGACGGCTCCGATCTCGAGCGGCTGCTGAGCTACTACGAGCACGTGCCTGAGTATCACGAGTCGCCGGACGGGAACATGGTCGGCATGCTGGTGAACGCCAGCCACGGCGTCTCCAATCTGTCCGAGGTCCAGCACATTCATGACCGGATGCGGGTGGCGCTCGACAGGATCGCCGAGCAACGAGGGGTGACGGCAAGCATCGGTGGCTCGCTGCGCACGCGGGTAGAGGAATTCCGTGTGATCGCCGAGGATGTCAACCGCATGGGAGCCATCGCGGTGGTGGCGATCCTGCTGACGCTGGCGGTGAGCTTCCGCTCGATCCCGGTGCTGCCGGTGGTCATTTATCCGGTCGCTGCGGCGTTGCTGTGGGCCTTCGCCTTCGTGCCGTTGATGGTTGGCCACCTCAACACCATCACCTCGTTCCTGCTGCTGGTGTTGTTCGGCATGGGAGTCGATTACTCGATCCATCTGGTCAAGCGCTTCCGGCACGAGCTGGTAGACAACGATCCGGAGACCGCGCTGATCGAGACCTTCACCTCGACCGGCCGCTCGGTGATGACTTCCGGGCTCACCACCGCGTTGGGTCTGCTGATTCTGGCGATCTCCGACTTTCGCGGCTTCTCCGATTTCGGCATCATCGGCGGCACATCCATCTTCGTGGTGACGATCGCGATGATGCTGGTCATGCCGGCCACGCTGATCGTTGGCTACCGGCTCGGGTTGGTCCAGCCGCGCGCACCGTTGCTGTCGGAAAGCCAGCACGCGCTGCCACCGCGGTGGCTCTCGGGCGTGCTCACGGCGCTGGTCATCGCTTCGGGTGTGGCGGCCTTCTGGCGCCTGAGCTTCGACTACGACTTCACGAACTTCTCCGCCAAGAGCGAGGAGCTCGACTTGCTGAAGGAAAAGCAGGACGAGATCTATCCGCTGTTCTTCGGCCCGGCCGCGATCTACGTGGCGCGCGATATGAACGCTCTGGACCAGGCGCTGGCGGTGCTCCAAGAGGCGCAGGATGCACCCGGTTCAAGGATCAAGTCGATCTCCAGCGCCCGCGACTTCGCCCCGGCCCCACAGGAAGCCGCCGAGCGGCGGCGCCTGATCGCCGAGATCAAGGACATGCTGTCGGGGCGCTGGACGCGAAGGATCGAGGATCCCGACCGCAGGCGGCTGATCGAAGACGTCCAGCGCTATGTGCCCAGCGATCGAGATCCGACGATCGAAGACCTGCCCGACACCATCCTGCGCCGCATGCTCGCACTCGATGGCTCGGGCCAGTACGTTCTCGCGCTCAACGCCGCAGGGGCACCCAAGGACGGCCGCATTACCATGCAGTTCACGCGCGAGATCTACGACCTGGACATGCCCGACGGGATTCGTGGGCCCACCGGCGACAAGCCGGTGCTGGCGGAAATCCTCTGGCTTGTCACCTCGGATGCTCCGATCATCGTGATGCTCACGTTCCTGGGCATTCTGATCCTGGTGGTGATCGACCGGCGATCGTTCCGCCAGGCGATCTGGGTGCTGCTGCCGCTTGTGGCCAGCTTGCTGCTGACGTTCGGCGCCATGGTGCTGTGGGGATGGAAGCTCAACTTCTTCAACATGGTCGTGCTGCCATCGCTGCTGGGGCTGGGTGTCGATCACGGCGTCCACTACTATCGGCGCTGGCGCGAGCTCGGCTGCGATACCGCCGCCACCCAGATCGAGCTGTTCGAGCCCATCACAGTGGCTACTCTGACCACCATCATGGGCTATGCGGGCATGGCCTTCGCCCACCACCCGGGCCTGCGCTCGATCGGAAACCTGGCGGTCCTGGGCCTCACCTGCACCTGGATCACCGCCCTGGTTCTGTTGCCGGGGTTGCTGAGCTGGCGCGAGGCGATCCGGCGCAAGGACCAGAGCCGCCCGGCGGACGCATCGAAATAGTCTCTCGCCACTTCTGCCACGGGCTGTCAGACAGCGTCCAATTGCGAGATTGCACCGCTGGAAACCGGCCCCTATCATGAGACGCTCTGGTTGGGACGTCGTCCAATTGGCAGGACATGCGGCTCTGGACCGTAGAATCGGGGTTCGAGTCCCTGCGTCCCAGCCATTTCTTGTTGGCCGCTGCTGAGGTGCCAACTCGAGGTTTCTCGATGGCGAATCGTTCACAGGATTGGTTCCGCCAGGCTCAACGCGACCTGGAGCAGGCAGAATGCGCCCGCGCGGCGGGTCACCACGAGTGGTGCTGCTTCATCTCGCAGCAGGCCGCGGAAAAGTCTCTGCCGGTCCCCGCGGACCTGCTGGTCTATACGGAGATGGAATGGGGCTCGATCGATCCGAGCAGCCGCTTCGGACAGGTGCTGGCGACGGCAACTCGTTGGGTATATGCCAGGGATGCTCCGACCGTCCCCCCGACGCCTCCTTCTTGACCGTTCCTGTCGCCCTGCTGCGCTTGACGCCAGGGCTGGTTTTTGGATTAGTGGGCGCACCACTAACCCCAGCGCTGGACGAGGAGAGCTTTCCATGTCGCTTGCAACTGTCAATCGGCGCCGATCCGTATGCATTGCCCTGCTCGGCGCCCTGCTGTTTGCCGCCGCCAGCGGCTCGCCGATCGTCGCGGCTTCATCTCAGCAGGCGATCGATGAGCGCTACACGGCGCTGATTCACGACAACACCACCGATCCGAAGTTCCTCACCCCCATTGTCGAGATGCTGCCGGCGTCGGACTCGGTGCCCACGCCGCTGGATTTCCATGGCTACATCGCTGGAGCCGAGGGGCACCTGACCTACGCCGCCGACGTGCACGCCTACATGCGGGCGGTGGCCACTGCCTCGCCGCGGGTGAAGGTCTTTTCCATGGGCCTGACCGAGGAAGGTCGCGAGCGGCTGCTGGTGGTGGCCGGTAGCGAGGAGTCGATCGCCAACCTCGACCGCTACCGCCAGATCACTGCCCGGTTGGCCGATCCACGCACGCTCTCGGACCAAGAGGCGGCCGAGCTTATCGGCCAGGGCAAAGCAATTTACTGGGTCACCGGCGGGTTGCATTCGCCCGAAACCGGTTCGCCCGAGATGCTTATGGAGCTCATCTACCGCTTCGCGGTCGACGAGCGGTCAATCTTCCAGGAGATCCGCGATGACCTGATCTTCATGGCCACCCCGGTGGTCGAGGTCGATGGTCGCGAGCGTATGATCGACATCATGCGCTACCGGCAATCGCATCCCGACAAGCCGGCCCCCAATCTGGTGTACTGGGGCCACTACGTCGCCCACGACAACAACCGCGACGCCATCGGTCTGGCGCTGACGCTGTCGCGGCAGGCGATCGCGACCGCCACGCAATGGCACCCGCAGGTGATGCACGACCTGCACGAATCGGTGCCGTTCCTTTACATCATGAGCGGCCACGGGCCGTTCAACGCCTGGCTCGATCCGATCACCACCGAGGAGTGGGTCGAGATGGCGTGGCAGGAGGTGCGGCAGATGAACGAGTGGAACGTCCCCGGCGTGTGGACGTTCAACTTCTTCGATGGCTGGGCGGCCAACTACCTGATCTACGCCACCATGGGGCGCAACGGGGTGGGCCGCTTCTACGAGACCTTCGGCAACAGCGTCCCCGACACCATGATGCGCGAGATCGGTGGCCAGGCGCAGCGGGCCTGGTACCGGATGAACCCGCCGACTCCGAAGGTGCTCTGGTCGCTGCGCAACAACACCAACCTCATGCAGAGCGCCCTGGTGGTCGGGTTGCACAACGTCGCCACCAACAAGGATCGCTTCCTGGAGACCTTCTACCGCAAGGGCCAGCGGGCGGTGAACAAGCCGCAGGCGGAAGGTCCGGCGGCCTGGATCATTCCTGCCGAGGGGCCACGGCCACGGTTGACGCAGCGGCTGATCGACCTACTACGGGCGCAGAGCATCGAGATTCATCGCGCCAGCGAGGACTTCGAGATCGAGGCGGACCGTCGGCCCGATGAGACCGACACGCACACATTCGCCGCCGGGGATTACGTCGTGCGCATGGACCAGCCCTACAGCCGGTTGGCCGACATGCTGCTCGATTATCAGTACTACAACCCGAGCGACCCTCGGCCCTACGACGACACCGGGTGGACCCTGGGCGCCTCGTTCAACGTCGACACCTATCGGGTCGTCGATCCGGCGGTGCTCGAGGTCGCCATGGAGCCTTGGGAAGGTCACGCGCCGGAGGGTGGCATCCGCGGCGACGGAGCGATGCTGCTGCTGCCAGCCAGCGGCGAGCCCGAGATCGCAAGCTTCCGTTTCGCGCTCTCCGATTTGGCGATGGATGCCCTCGAGGCTGAGGTTCAGATCGGTGAGGAAAGCTATCCCGCCGGTACGATCGTCATCGACGGCAGCGACGCGGATACCCGCGACCGCGCCGGGGCGGCCGCCGCTAAGCTCGGCCTGTGGCTGGAAACCACAGACTCGCTTCCCGAGGTGTCGACGCATTCGTTGCCCACGCCTCGCATCGCCATCGTCCACACCTGGATCAACACCCAGAGCGAGGGCTGGTGGCGGTTCGCCCTCGATGACGCCGGGGTGCCCTACGAATACATCTCCACCGATGAGATCCGCGACCTGAGCGATCTGCGCTCGCGCTGGGACGTTCTGATCCTGGCTCCAGGTTGGGGCAACGTGGACCGCATTATCCACGGCGCCCGCAGCAACCAACCGATGCCCTGGCAAACCACCGACGCGACCCCCAACCTGGGCAAGCTGGACTCGACCGACGACATGATGGCCGGCATCGGCTTTGACGGTGTTGCCAAGATCCAGCGCTTCGTGGAACAGGGCGGGGTGATCCTTGCCGCCACCAGCTCGGTCAACTTCATGACCGAGACCGGGATCGCGCCCTACGTTCGGATCGACGACTCTCCTTCGGACATGAAGGCCCGCGGAGCGATCTTCAGCGCCAAGGTGACCGACGAGCTGAGCCCGATCGTGTACGGCTACTCCGAGGACACCGAGGTGTACTTCAGCAACGCGCCCCTGCTGCGGGTCAACGCCGGGCCCGGTG
>JACZXM010000011.1:11097-17494 GCA_022571615.1 Acidobacteriota bacterium
TAGATTCGGCGGCTTCGACGGGGATGCTGACGGCCGCGCCTCCGGTCGCCGCGGCCAGGACGCGGTGCCGGGCCACCCGCCGTACGTGGACCCGGAAGGTGACGAGGAAGACGACGAAAAGGAAAAACCCAAGTACTTCAACGACGGCAGTGACGCGAACGCCCGAACGCGCCTGTTCTCGGGGCACCTGATTCCGCCGCCCGAGCGCGTCCCGCGCATCGTCATGCGATTCCACGACAAGGCCGACGAGCTATTGGTGTCGGGGTTGCTGGGCAGCGGCAAGGCGCTCGCTTCGCGGCCGGCGATCATCGACGTTCCCGTCGGCGACGGCCACGTCGTGCTGTTTGCGATCAACCCGATGTGGCGCAACCAGACCCACGGCCAGTACGCTCTGGTATTCAACACCTTGCTCCACCACGCGAGCCTGGACGCCGGGCGAGGAGGCGGCGGCGATGAGTGACCATCGGATCGTCCTGTACACCAGCGGCGCGGGCTGAGCGCCCTGCACCCAGGCGAAGGAGTTTCTTTCGCGAAAGGGCGTCGATTTCGAGCTCGTCGATGTGAGCGGGCTCGAGGATCCGTGGACCACGTTGCGCGAGATCACCGGCGGGCCGGTCGCGACCCCTACCGTGGTGATCGGAGAGGAGTTCAACGTCGGGTTCGACCCGCAGTGGATCGAGGCCCGACTCCCGCATTGACCGGAAACCAGGACGGGGCGCGGGTCAACTACTACAAGGGAACCTGCCAACGGCCCCCTGCCGAAGCCTTGGTGCTCCAACGCAAATACGCTAGGACTATGCCCATCCCAAGCCCACGCGCCCTCCCGGCCTCGTACCGCCTCTGTGGCGGCCAGCGAAAGATCGCCTTCGTCCTCGTCCTGCTGCTGGTGTCGGCCCTGCTGGGGCTCGGCGCCGGGCCACGCCGCGCAGCGGCCTCCGGAGCCACAGCCGGAGCCGGAGAGTCGATCTATGCACGGTGGCAACAGGTCCTTGCCGCCTACGTCGACGATGAGGGTCTGGTCGACTACGCCGGGCTCAAGGAGCGCGGGAGCGACGATCTGAAAGCGTTCATGGACACGCTGGCCCAGACCGATCCCGCCGCCTTCTCCACCGATGCGGAACGGATGGCGTTCTGGATCAACGCCTACAACGCGGTGGTGGTGTGGCAGGCGGTGGAACGCTATCCGATCGACAGCGTGCGCGATGTAGGCGCCCTGTGGGGACTGGTGGGCGGCTTCTTCAAGAACAAGTACCCCATCGCCGGCACTCAGATGAGCGCCGATAACATCGAGCACGACACCCTGCGGGCCAAGTTCAAGGATGCTCGCATCCACTGGGCACTGGTGTGCGGAGCCTTCGGCTGCCCGCGCCTGCTGAATCGTCCTTACCTGCCCGAGACCCTCGAGCAGCAGCTCGCTGAGCAGACCCACGAGTTCCTGCGCCAGCCGCGCGCCCTGCAGCTGGACCGGGACACCGGAACACTCTACCTGTCGAGCTATTTCAAGTGGTACGAGGGCGACTTCGAAGCGGACTCCGGCACTGTCGTCGACTACGTGCTCGGCACCGCGCCCGACGAGGTCGTTACCTACATCGAGGCCAACCGCGATGGCCTCCGCGTTCGCATCATGGACTACGACTGGGCCCTCAACGACCAGCGCAAGGGGCCTCGGGCTCGGCGTCCAATTCCGCGTTGAGCCACAATAGACTATAATTCAGGTCGTTAATATAGTCTTTTGATGAATCTACGGAGCCATCCATGCCAACGGTCCCGCTGTCGCACGCCAAGACGCATCTGGCTCGACTGCTGGCCGAGGTGCAGGAGTTGGGTGAGCAGTTCTTGATCACCCGGTCTGGACGGCCGGCCGCCGTGTTGCTGTCGGTGCAGGAGTACGAGGGCCTGATCGAGACGCTCGAGATCCTCGCCGATCCGGAACTGGCGAAAGCGGTTCGCACTGGCCTGGAGGAGGCGGCGCGCGGCGACCTTGTCGACGAGGCCGAGGTCTGGTGTGACCTGGACGCTGCGGTTCACGAGTAGCTCGGCGCGCGCGGTCCGACGACTTGACCCGCAGGTTCGCGCCCGGGTACACCGCGCCCTGAGCGTGCTGAGAGAGGATCCGACGCGCGGCAAGCCGCTGCAGCTCACGCTTCGGGGGCTGCGTTCCTGGCGCACCGGCGACTCCCGCATCATCTATCGGCCCGTGCACGATTATCGTCATCGCGGTCGGTCACCGTCGCGACGTGTACGACCGTCTCCATGAGCGGCTCAGGTAGGCGCGGGTAGGTGCCCCAGCCCAGTCGCACCGTGGGTGCCTCGTCAGACTGAACCCGCGCGTCGGGGCCTCGAGATTCGCTTGAGTCGCCATAGCTGGCGCGCCGTCATTAGATCGGCGCGGGCCGACATGGTGGCAATTCGCAATCCGATGCGGCCGCCGCGGTAGCCCTTCTGCACCACGTACTCGCGAATCCATGCCGCCGCCGGCACGATCGCGAAATACCACGGGGCGGTAAGCCAGTGGGCGCGGCGGCCGGCGTCGTACCAGTCGAGAGCAGCGAGCCTGGAGTAGCGCTCCAGCTTGGCAACGAAAGCGGCGTCGCTGGCGTAGGTATAGTGCTCGATCGGATGGAGCAGCTTGGCCGATCGCGACGCATCCTCGAGTTCGGGGTACTCGTGCACGCGGCGGTCCACGTAGCGAGCCCGGCCGCTACGGAACAGGCGCAGATGGCAGCACTTGTACCAGCCCGAGAAGGTCACGGCCTGGCCGTGGAGCCAAGTCCTACGACGCATGAAGTAGCCGTCCACAGCGCGATCGTCCTGCTGCAGCGCGGCGCGGATCTCCTCGGCTAGCTCGGGCGTGAGCCGCTCATCGGCATCGAGCACAAGGATCCAATCGCAGGTCGCCTGTTCGATGGCGAACTGCTTCTGGCGTCCGAAGCGGTCGAGCTTGCGATGGAACACGCGGTCGGTGTAGCGGCGCGCGATCTGCAGGGTGGCGTCCTCGGACTCATCGTCGACGATCACGATCTCGTCGGCGAACGGCACCGATTCCAGGCAAGGCCCCAAATTGTCCTGCTCGTTGCGGGTGATGACGACGACAGACAGCGTGGCCACGGCGGCTACCCGGCGCCCTCGCCGTCGACCGCCACCAGCCGTGCCGGAAACCCCTCGGGCATCGGCATCGAGGCGTGACCCATGGCGTCGAGGTCGCGAAACGTCACCTCGATCGGCACGACTACGTTGAATCCATCCATGGACAGGCAGTATACCGGTGCGCGTCTACAGGCCGTGTTGGATGAAACCGAGGGAACGCAGCAGGGGATGAGGTCGAGCACGTCCATTCTGCTGGCTGCAAATCGTCGAGTTCTCTGCACCGGTCGGCCACAGTGCGGGGACGTGCGCGCGATCCCTCCTGCTGCGCCTACCCTCTACTATGCCGGGATCCCATGGCTGATCGCATGCTCGATCGCTTCGCAGAAGCGGTCCAGCTCCTCGAGCGTGGTGAACACGCTGGGTGAGATCCGCAGGCCGGTGAACTCGGCGTGGTTGATCGCCACGGTGATGATCTTGTGCCTGCTCCAGAGCCAGCTGTTGAGGGCCGTGGTGTCGATCCCCTCCACGTGTACGTTGGCGATCCCCGCCGCGCGGCCCGGCTTCTGACTGGTGTTGAGCCAAACTCGATCGCTGAACCCCTGCAAGCGGTTGGCCCAGGTGTCGCGCAGGTAGATGAGCCGCGCCGTCTTGCGCTCCGAGCCGATCCCCTGGTGGAAGGTGAGGGCGTCGCCGATTCCCAGGTAGTTGGCCGCCGGGTGGGTACCGATCTCCTCGTACTTGCGGATATCGTCATCCATCTTCTCCGGCGCCGCCATCATCGGCCACAGCCCGGCGATCTTGTCGCGGCGCACGTACAGCAGCCCTGTCCCGTGGGGGGCGAACAGCCACTTGTGGAGGCTGGTGGCGTAGTAGTCGCACTCCAGATCGGAGATCTTGAAGTCGAAGTGCGCCAGCGTATGCGCGCCGTCGACGATGACCGAGATGTCGTGGCGGCGCGCCATGTTGACCACCTTGGCCACCGGCAGGATCTGACCGGTGAGGTTGATCATGTGGCACATGTGGATGACGCGAGTGCGCGGTGTGATTGCCGCCTCGAACAGGCGCACGATCTGCTCGTCGTCCTCGGCCGGAACGGGTATCTTGATCTGGTGCAGCACCAGGCCCTCGCGCCGCTCGCGTTGTTGCCACGTGGTGACCATGCGGCCGTAGTCCTGGGTGGTGGTGACGATCTCGTCGCCGGGCTTCAGATCGAGGCCGAACTGGCAGATCTGCAGCCCCTCCGACGCGTTCCGAACCAGCGCCACCTCCTCCGGGTCGGTGTCCCACTCGCGCGCAAGTCGCTCCCGGACTTGTTCACGCTGCGGCTCCAGGATCTGCCACATGGCGTAGGTCGGCGAGGTGTTGGAGTAGTCCAGGTATCGCTTCATCGCCTCCTGCACCACGATCGGCGAGGGGCTCACGCCGCCGCTATTGAGGTTGATGATCCCGGCCTCGGCGCTGAAGGCCTGCCGCACTTGGGCCCAGAAGTACTCGTCCTCGACCACCTCGGAGGCGGTACCCGGATGGGCCGCGAGCTCACCGGCAACCGCGAGCGCTCGCTCGATGCGGGAAGGGGAGAGGAAGACACCGTTGAGCGCCGCCGCTGCGGGCATCGACATGGCGCCGAGAAAATGCCGCCGGTTGATCATCACTGCACCTCGCGATCTGCTGGAGCCTGGACGGCCGGATTCTACCCCGCAGCCAGACCAGTCCCAAGAGGACGGCGATGTTAGCGTGGGCCTCGGTCCAGGATCAGGGGCGCTGGCAGCACTTCAGCTCCGGGTCCTCGTTCGGCGAGACGAACTCCTCGAACGGGAACACGTAGCGGATGAACCGATCGTCGGGGTTGAGCATCGTGGTGTCCAGGTCGACCCTCAGCACGCGGCCGCCAGGTTCGACCCACACCTGGTCGATTCCGCAGCACATGTCGAGCTTCCAGGCATGGAGCGTGCGCGGGCCGACCTCGATCTGCGCACTGGCCTCGAGCTTGAGCTTGATAAACTCATAGTAACGCTGGATGTTGCCCAGTCGGTCACGCTCGCGCGATAGCCAGGGCCCGGCCATCAGGCGATGGAACGGTGAGGCGGCCAAGCTCACCGGCATCAGAAAGACGAACTCGCGCTTGGCCTCTTCGAGCTCCTCGAGAGCCGGAAGCGCGAGGCTCAAGAACCCTGGGTTGGCCAGCGCCGGCTCCAGCTCCACGCAGATGACCCGGGTTTCGCCCAGACATCCGAGCGCCCCGGGCATGTACATGTATAGACCGCGCGGAATCTCGAGATCGATATGCTTCTGCTTCGGCACCCCGAACTTGAATTCCCACTCTTGGGTTCCGACCCGCACGGTCTTGACGAAGCGCTTTTCCTGTCGATCGAACCGGAACCGAACGAAACGGCGGCCGGTGCCGTCCATTTCCTCGCCCTGATCGATGAACCGCTGTGTGTACTGCACATGCAGCGGAAACCCCGCCAGGTTGGTCTTCAGACGCCCCTCCACCAGCACGCTCAGCAGCTGTATGACGTTGCCGAAGGTGCCCGGGATACGCTCGAAGCGCTGATGGGTGAACGAGAACACGGCCAGCGTCTCGCCGGCGGGATACTCGAAGCCGAACGCGGTGTCGGGGCGGGGTGCTTGCGCCGGTTGAGCCAGCGCCGCCGCCAACACGATCCCGGCGATGACGATAGCCGCTAGCCCGAGCCGAGTCGCGGTCCGGCCGCCTCGCCTCCTCGGTGGCTCAACTTGTCGCCCGTCTCGCATGCCACTACTTTAGAGTGTCACAGGCCATTGATCACGGCCTTCGCGCACTTCGCTCGCCCGCACGGGACCAACGCATGGATGCACTCGCCCCCTGTTGCCAAAATGAAGCCGTGCGTAGCCTGCGCAAGCATCGCCATGTCGCCACCTGCGATAGCTGCCACAGCCTGATGCTCGGGTATGGTAACGAGGTGGACTACGAGCGTACGATCGCCGAGCTCACCGGAAAGGGCGTGACTTTCCAGGTCGGGCGCGCCGGCAAGCTCCGGGTCATCGCCTACCAGCGCTAGGAGGCAGACTCGTGGCACCCTCTCGCAGCATTGGCGCAGCGCACAACCTAGCAGCCCGTGGCAGAAGTGGCGTGGGTCGCGCGCCGGGGAATTGCGGGCTCAGGCAAGGCGGGCCGAGGAAGCCGATGCAGGGACATCGGAGAGGAGGCCCAACGCAGCATCAGCCCGCAATGCCCCGGCGCCCTTCGGGTTGCGGCGACAAGGGCCCATCTGCGGCGTTGCCTCTCCTCTCCGATGTCCCCGCATCGTCTCGTCGAGGGCGCCTTGCA
>JACZXM010000366.1 GCA_022571615.1 Acidobacteriota bacterium
CGCGAGCAGTCGCGAATATACGCTCCGAGACCTCTACCGGACCTTATTCCCTCTCATTACAGCGACATCTGGCCACCGCCCTGATCGGCCGGCCTGAACCCACTTCCACCACGGCCTGCTAGGCGGCCATCTCGGGTAGATGGAGCATCCACCACTGGGCGGCGCGGGCCTCGTCCCAGGGCTCTTCGAGCGGGCAGGCGGCGAGGGCGGCTCTGAGCTCGGTGGCGCTTTGGTATCGCCGGGCGGGGTCCTTGTCCAGGCAGCGCAGGATCACCGCTTCGAGAGCCTCCGGAATCGGTAACTCGGTGCGCTCTGAAGGAGGAACCGGGGTGCTCTTGACGTGCTCGAGCAGGGTCGCCAACGGCGTGCTGGCCTCGAACACCGGCTCTCCGGTGAGCAGAAGGTAGGCGACGCAGCCCAGCGCATAGATGTCGGCACGGTTGTCGACCGCTCCGGGATCGAGCGCCATTTCCGGCGCCATGTAGCCGGGAGTGCCGGAGGCTGTGCCTTCGATGGTGAGGTCGGTGGCGCCATCCTCGTGAGCCTCGGTCTTTACCAAGCCGAAGTCCAGCACCTTGACGAAATCGTGGGCCAGGCCCATGCGGCAGGTGAAAAGATTGGCCGGTTTGATATCGCGGTGGATCATTCCCTTGTGATGTGCCTCCCCAAGGGATGCACACGCCTGTCGCAACAAGTAAATGACGCGCCCGGCGGGCAACGGCCCGAATCGTTCCACCAGAGTCGCCAGGTCGAGGCCTTCGAGGTGCTCCATCGCGTAGTAAAACGTTCCGTCGTTGGTCACCCCGAAGTCGTAGACCTCGATCGTATGAGCCGATCGCAGGCTGGCCGTCAACTTGGCCTCGCGCTCGAAACGCCGCAGCATCAGATCGGAGACCGTACCCCGGCCGAGGGTCGCTGCCCGGATGAGTTTCACCGCCGCGGGTCGCGCCAGCGTGTGGTGCTCGGCGAGCCAGACTTCGCCCATGCCGCCGCTGCCAATTCGCCTCTCGAGGCTGTACATGGTCTCCAGCCGGGTCTTGTAGGCGGTGTCGAAGTATCGCCCGATGATGTAGGTGGCCAGAATCGCCAGGATTACGGCCATCACCAGGACCGATAGTGACTCCATCGCCAGCTGGGAGGTGGCGAGCTCGCGGATCGGACCGGTCGGCACCTCTCGAGCCCGTAGGGCCAAGGCCACACCTACGGGCGTCGCAGCCATCGCGCCGATTGACACGGCGGCGCGACGCCAGGGGTTCGGCACCAGCGTGCCGTAGGCAAGAATCAGAAAAACGCACGACACCAGGAGCGTGTTCCATCGCGCCAGCGCCAGAGTTGTGTCGGCCTGCGACGCGGCCAACGCCAGCGCCCGGTATCCCGAGCCGGCGAGATAAGCGGTCGTCGAGCCGAAAGCGAGCGCCTCGAGAATCCGTAGTCGTCTGAGCGGCCAAGTCTCCGCTCGCAGCAGAGCGACTCCGATGGCGGCCTGGACCACCACCAGCACCAGCAGCGCCAGCGGTGTGCCAGTGCCTGCGACCAGGTCGCGAACCAGAGCAAGGAGGGCGGCGCAGAGCATCAGCCCGATCGCCACGCCCAGGAGGGTTCGCAGCAGCCCTGCGACCGCGTCGCTCGCGTCGCCCAGCCCGGGCAACAGGCCGTTCTGCGGTCAGAACCAGCGGCAGCTATCGTTCGCCGGGGCTGCGGAAATCAGGGGGGCAGGCTCTGGATCGCTCATCACCCCGGGAGTCTACCTCAGCAGTCCTCGCGCGTGCGGATCCGGCTGGCGCGTTAATCTTGTTGGTAGAGGAAATCCGGAGTTGAGCCTGACCGAGCGAGGCGCGAGATGAGCATCTTCGAATCAGCATACGGAGTGCTGGCCACGGTGCCTGTGGGGTGGACGCTCGCCGCGATGGTCCTGTTGGTCCTCGCGCTGGCATTCAAGGATGCCGGGCGCTGGGTATGGACCCTGGCCACGGCGGCTGTTCTCTATGCTCTGGGCGCAGCACCGTGGTTGTGGATGGCGTTAGCGGTTCCGGCCGTGTTGTTCAACGTCGGGCCACTGCGCCGCACCCTGCTGACGCGGCCGCTCATGGCTCTGTTGCGGCGGCTTGAGTTCCTGCCGGTCATCTCCGAGACCGAGCGCGTGGCGATCGATGCCGGCACGGTATGGGTAGACCGCGAGCTGTTCTCGGGCAAGCCCGACTTCAAGCGTCTGCTGCACGAGGGCTATCCTGGCCTGACTGCCGAGGAGCAGGAATTTCTGGACGGACCGGTGGCCGAGGTGTGCCGTCTGACTGACGACTGGGAGGTCCAGCGCAACCGCGATTTGCCGCCCGAGGTCTGGGACTTCCTCAAGGCCGAGGGCTTCTTCGGGATGATCATCCCGAAGAAGTATGGCGGGCTCGGGTTTTCGGCCTCGGCCAACAGCGCCGTGGTCGGCATGCTCGAGTCGCGATGTACGCCGTTGGCCACAACCGTGATGGTTCCCAACTCGCTCGGTCCGGCCGAGCTGCTTGTCCATTACGGTACCGAGGAGCAGAAGAGGCACTATCTGCCTCGCCTGGCTCGTGGAGAGGACATACCGGCGTTCGCTCTCACCGAGCCCAACGCCGGATCGGATGCCGGTGCCATGTCCTCTCACGGGACTGTCTTCCGTGGCGATGATGGCGAGTTGTACCTGCGGCTGAACTGGAACAAGCGCTACATCACGCTGGCGCCCATCTGCACCGTGCTCGGTCTTGCCTTCAAGCTGCGCGATCCGGACAACCTGCTGGGCAAGGGTACCGATCCGGGGATTACCTGCGCCTTGGTTCCTACCGACAGGCCCGGTGTCCGGATCAATCAGCGACACGATCCGCTAGGGGTGCCGTTCCACAACGGACCGACCCAGGGCAAGGACGTTGTAGTGCCGGTGGACGTGATCATCGGCGGCGCCGAAGGGGCGGGACGCGGCTGGCAGATGCTGATGGAGAGCCTGGCGGCCGGTAGGGGCATCTCGCTGCCTGCGAGCGCAGCGGGCGGAGTCAAGATGTTGGCGCGAGTGACCGGTGCCTATGCGACGGTGCGCAAGCAGTTTGGCACCTCGATCGGCAGGTTCGAGGGGATCGAGCAGCCTCTTGCCCGGATCGGCGGTTTCGCGTACCTGCTGGAGGCCGCGCGCCGTTACACCAATGGCGGCCTCGACGGGGGAGCCAAGCCCGCCGTGGTGACTGCGATCGCCAAGTACAACTTCACCGAGTTGGCGCGCGAGGCAGTCATCGACGGCATGGACATTCTCGGCGGTGCCGCGATCTCGCTCGGTCCCCGCAACCTGCTGGCGCAGGGATACATCGGCGTCCCGATCAGCATCACGGTGGAGGGCGCCAACATCCTCACACGCACGCTGATCATCTTCGGGCAGGGAGCGATTCGCTCGCACCCTTACGCCTATCGACAGATCCGGGCCCTCGCCGACGACGATACAGCGGCCTTCGATGCCGCTCTCTGGGGCCACGTGGGCCATGTCGTGCGCAACCTCAGCCGCACCATTGTTCTGGGGCTGACCCGAGGATGGTTGGCGGGGTCTCCGGTCGGCGGGCCGGCAGCGCGTTACTACCGCAAGCTGGCGTGGGCCTCGGCGAGGTTCGCCCTGTTGGCCGACGTGGCAATGGCGATGCTGGGCGGCAAGCTCAAGCGCAAGGGCGCGCTCACCGGCCGCTTCGCCGACATTTTCTCGTGGCTGTATCTGGGCAACGCAGTGCTGGTGCGGTTCGAGGCAGAAGGACGTCGGCAAG
>JACZXM010000367.1 GCA_022571615.1 Acidobacteriota bacterium
TTTGGCGAATGCATCGAGCGTGCCCTTGAGATCCGCCATGCTGATGTCGGTGTCCACCACCAGCCCCTCGCACTGCACGAACATCGGGGTGTGGGTGGCATCCGGGGTATCGCGGCGAAAGACACGGCCCGGCACGATGATCGCAATCGGTGGCTGGTGCTGCTCCATATAGCGGATCTGGACCGGCGAGGTGTGGGTTCGCAGGAGCAGGTCGCCGTGCAGATGCAAGGTGTCCTGCGCATCGCGAGCCGGGTGCTCGGGGGGGAAGTTCAGCGCTCCGAAGTTGTACCAGTCCGTCTCTACTTCCGGACCGTCGACCACCTCGTAGCCCATCGACACGAACACGCGCTGAATCTGCGCCAACGTCTGCGTCAGCGGGTGCAGTCCACCCAGGGCATCGGGCAGACCGGGCAGCGTGACATCGCTCGCCTCGGCACGCCGTCGCGACCGCGACTCGGCAGTTCGAAGCTGCTGCTCGAGCTCCTCGATCTGCCCGGCGATCTGCTGGCGCGCCAGGTTGGCGGCGCCGCCAACCTGTTTCTTGGCTGCTGGATCGAGGTCGCGCAGTTGTTGGAAGACGGCCGTCAACCGTCCTCGCTTGCGCCCCAGGTAGCGTGCCTGCAACTCTTCGAGCTGTTCGGCGGTGCGCACCTGGCCGCACTCCTGCTGAAAGTCGGCGACAATCGTCTCGACGATGTCGGCCAGGGCCGACGCTCGGGCACCCGCCCCGCCTTCCTGGTCGGACTCCATCGCGCCGCTGCTCAGCTCAGCGCGTTCTTGGCGGTGGCGGTGAGCGCCTCGAAGGCCTTGGGCTCCTGAACCGCGAGTTGGGCGAGGATCTTCCGGTCCAGGCCCACACCCGCACGACTCAGGCCGTTGATGAACTGGCTGTACGACAGGCCGTGTTCGCGGCTAGCGGCGTTGATGCGGGTGATCCACAGGCGCCGGAAATCGCGCTTCTTGCGCTTGCGGCCGTAGAACGCGAACCGTAGGGCACGGTCGACGGCCTCGCGCGCCTCGCTGTACAGGCGGCTCTTGGCGCCGTAATAACCCTTGGCTTGCTTGAGGATGCGACGCCGCCGCTTGGTGTGGACATTGCCGCGTTTGACGCGGGACATGATTACCTCCGTGCGTCGTCTATTCGTACGGGAGCAGGTAGTCCAGCCGCTTCATGTCGGCGCTGCTTACCAGCGTCGACTTGCGCAGTCCGCGCTTCCGCTTGGTGCTCTTGTGGGTGAGTAGGTGGCTGGCGTAGGCATGGTGCCGCGACAGCTTGCCGCTTGCCGTGCGCTTGAAGCGTTTGGCGGCGCCGCGGTGTGTCTTCATCTTGGGCATGATTTTCCTCGGTCTGCCGTGCCGGCGGCCGGCCGCTCTCGGCTCAGTCGCGCTTGGGGGTCAACACCATGTGCATCTGTCGGCCCTGCATCGCCGGGTGCGAGTCGATCCTGAAGGTTCCTTCCTCCAGATCTCCCTGGACACGCTTCAGGATGCCGCGGCCGAGCTCCGGATGAACGATCTCGCGCCCCCGGAACATGATGGTCGCTTTGACCATGTGCCCCTGGTCGAGGAATCGTTTGATGTGGTTGAGCTTGAACGCGTAGTCGTGCTCATCGATCTTGGGCCGAAACTTTACTTCCTTGAGCTGCGGTTGATGCGACTTCTGCTTCCGGTCCTTGGCCAGCCGGTACACGTACTTGCCGTAGTCCATGAGGCGGCAGACCGGCGGCTGTCCCATTGGGGCGACCTCCACCAGGTCAAGCCCGGCTTCGTTGGCGCGTCGCAACGCCTCTGTCGTATCGACGACGCCAGCCTGATTCCCCTCCGCATCGATCAGCCGGACCTGCGGAACTCGGATGCTCTCGTTGGTGCGATGCCGTCGCTCTGAAATGGTTTCGTTCCTTGGTACGAGATGTCAGTGATATGCCGGTCTGCCGGAGCGCTGCCGCCAGGTGAGCGAAGGAAGGAGAGTAGGCGCGGCCGGGCTCGAACCGACGACCTCTTCCGCGTCAGGGAAGCGCTCTCCCAACTGAGCTACGCGCCTTCCTTCAAGATAATTGCGCGGCATTCGCGCCCACATACAGGCACACGAATGCCGCGACCGGACACCACTATAGCAGCGATCGGCGAGGCCGGTCAACGCGACCATCACCCCGCTGCGTGTCGCTTCGGATCGGCGAAGAAGGCCACCACCACGGCGGTCAGAACGTCGCCTGGCAGATGCGTCACGTAGCCGTGAAACAACAAGTTACCCGCCGTGCTGGCGATGGCCGGCGCGGCGCCCGATCCGGCGGCGCGCAGGACCGCGATCCACAGCACTCCGAGCGCGTAGTACGGGGCCAGGCTGGCGATCAGCTCGAGCACGCGAGTGGGGCGCTGGACGAGACGCAGCGCGTACCAGAGGGCGATGAACAGCGCCAGGCCGATGACCGCCGTGTAGTAGGTCTTGAGCTGCATCCCCATCACCCGGTCGTGCCAACTCAGAGCCGCCAGGCTTGCCGCCGTACCCATCGCCAGCAGCGTCAGGCCAACCTGCCAACCGACCCTGGGCGGAGATGCAGCGGGCGCCCAGCGACCGGCGGTCGCCGCCACCAGGATCTGACCGCAGAAGTATCCCCAATCCCCCAAGCCAGCGCCGATCGGTAGCAGGCTCAGCGGCAGTAAGCCGATCAGCGCCAGCGCCTGCGAGGCGGCCCCGGCTCGGGATCCGAGCAGCGAGCCTGCAAGCAGCGCAACGCCGGTGGCGGCGGAGTAGTGGCCGACCGCGTAGTCGAGCCGAATAAAGGATGCCACCAACGTCGCCAGGGCCCAGGCCCAAACCGGCCAGCGCCGAAGAGGGCCGAGGGCGACCCACCACACTTCCACCACGGGCTGCTAGTGTCGCCCCGCCACCGTCGCCACTGTCGCCACCGTTGCCACTGTCGCCAGCTTCGGCTTGCCGCGCCGCGCCGTCGTTTTGCTGAAATGGCCGCGGCGGCGGGAACGCTGCTCGATCAGCTCGCAGGCCATCTGGCCGATCTGCTGGGCGGCAGCCGAGGTTGGCGCCAGCTCGCGGATCGGCAGGGTCCCCGCCTCGAACCAGTCAGCGATGTTGGGCATGATCCGGTCCGCCGCGAACTTGCGTACGGTCTCACGGACGAGGCGCGACATAGGGCCGGAACGAGGGATGGCGAGCTTGAGGGTGTTGCGCAGAACGGGCGGCCCAAGGCGTGTCTTTTGCAGTGTGTAGCCTGCTCCCATGGTTCGAACCACGGTGTCCGGCAGTATGGTGTATCCCATGCCTTGAGACACCAGCTTCATGACCGTGCTGACCGTTCCGACCTCGGCCAATACCTGGGGCTCGATGCCTTTGGGACGCAACGCTGCATCAATGACACCTCGGATCGAGCTTGGCGCACTGGGCAGGATTAACGGGTATTGCGCAAGGGCTCTCAGCCCAACGCGCCGAGGCAGAGGCCCCACATTTCCAGGCGCAACCAGCAGCAGCTCCTCCTGCAGCAGTGTTTCAAAACCGACAGCTGGGGTGCTCGGTGGGTCGAACAACAGTGCAACGTCCAGGCGACCGGCGATGAGCCACTCACGCAGGTTGACACTGAGCCCTTCGGAAATGGAGAGCACAGCACGTGGCATACGTTCGCGAAACCGGCTGACCAGAACGTCACTCACTGCGAGCGATATTCGCGGCGGCAGCCCGACCGCGATCCGCCCGGTCGGGCTGGATTGCAGGTCGCGGAGTTCACCCTTGGCCCGCTCGGCCATGTC
>JACZXM010000368.1 GCA_022571615.1 Acidobacteriota bacterium
GAATCGCCGAGCGAGCGATCTTTTACGCTCGAACGAGATCGAGCTACTCGCCCCGCAACACCACCATGGGATCGACCTTGGTGGCGCGGTGGGCGGGGACGTAGCATGCGAACAGCGCGGCAACGATCAATCCCACTGCCACCGTCGCAAATGTCACGGGATCGGTAGGCTCGACGTCGAAGAGCAGCGTGTCCAAGAACTTGGTCATGCCATAGGCTCCAAGCAGGCCGAGTAGCGTTCCAACCACCGCCAACGACATGCCCTGCTTGAGAACGAGGCGGCGGACAGTGCCTCTTTGCGCGCCGAGGGCCATGCGAATTCCAAGTTCCCGCTCGCGTTGACTGACCGAGTAGGAGATAACCCCATACATGCCTATTCCCGCGAGTGTGACGGCGATGATCGCGAACGACGTTACGAGTAATAGCAGGAAACGCGGCTGGGCGATCGACTCCGCTAGCAAGTCCTCCATCAAGCTGCTCCTCGTGACGGGCAGGCGATCGTCCAGTTGCCACACCAACTGCTTCACCGCTGGCAGCAACGCCATTGCGTCGGGCGCGCGCACAGCTATGGCTCGCCCATCCCAGTTCGTGTTCGCGAGCGGTCGATAGAACTCCATGTCGCCGAATGGGTCAACCGGCCCGAACTGCTTCACGTCGGCGGCGACACCCACAACGGTGATCCATGGGCTTTCCGTGCTGAGGCGGAACCGCTTGCCGATAGGGCTCTCTGCGCCCCAAAACATCTGCACCATCGTCTCGCTTACGATCATGACATCCCGTTCGCTATCGGCCGGCTCGAACGGGCGTCCTTCTCGTAGGGCGATGTCCATGACTTCGAAGTAGTTCTCGGACACCCGGGCCGATGGCATCACGAAGTCCGGCCTGGTGACGGGGGGCTCGTGCCCCTCGGCCTGCGGCGTAACCCCAAAACTGATCCCGCCGCCAGACGGGGGGAGGCCGTCGGCCATTGTGACCCCTTCGACCCCCGGAAGAGCCGCTATCCTCTCGACGACTTGGTCGTAAAAGACATCTTGCACGGACGCGGTCGGGTATCGAGAGGTTTCCGGGTTGAGATAGAAGGTGAGAAGATCGTCGGTGCGAAAGCCCAGGTCTACGCGGTTCAACCGCACGAAGCTGTTGACCATGAGGGCTGCACCAATGAGGAGTACGAGAGAGAGGCCGACCTCGAGCACCACGAGCGCACCGCGCATCCGATGGTGCTCGCGCGTGCTCGTGAGACGCCGGGCCGCGGCGCACAGTGCGCCGGATTTGTCCGCACGTGAGCCGCGAATTGC
Source organism: Acidobacteriota bacterium (assembly GCA_022571615.1). GTDB lineage: Bacteria > Acidobacteriota > UBA890 > UBA890 > WLXD01 > JACZXM01. The sequence continues at coordinate 1,295 of JACZXM010000368.1, forward strand.
CGGTATCAATCCCGACAGTACGCCACTTGCCGTGGACAGCAGCAGCGCAAACGCGAGAACGCGCCGGTCGATGGAGATGTCGGCACCGGTCATGAACGTGAGGTCGCTGGGCGCGAACCGGAGGATCAGCGGTAACCCCCAGTTTGCCAACAGGACACCCAGCCCACCGCCAACGAGGCAAAGGCCCAAGTTTTCGATCAACATGTGGCGCGCGATGCGAAAACGTCCCGCGCCGAGTGCCGCACGAATGGCCATCTCGTGGTGGCGTGACATCGCAACCGAAAGTGACAGGTTGGCGATATTGGCGCAGGCGATAAGAAGGACGAACCCGACCGCCCCCAGAAGCACCCACAGCGCGACGCGGTTTCTGCGCTCGACACGTAGATCGTTGTGACTGCGAAGCCGGATGTACCACCCGGCGTCTCTCGGGTTGGACTCTTGCAGCCGTAAAGCGATGCGATCCGCTTCCTCCTGCCCCTGTTGGAGTGATATGCCCGTTTTCATCCGGGCGAGTGCTTGGTACAACGCTCGCCCAACCCCTGGCTCTGCCGTGACTGGCACCCAGAGCTGCACGCGCGCCGACGGGAACCTGAAGCTCGCCGGCATCACGCCGATAACCGTATGGTTTTCCGTACCCAGCCGAAGTGACTGCCCCACCACGGACGTGTCGCTTCCAAATCGGCGCTTCCAAAGCCCGTCGCTGATGATGACGACGCGCTCGCTGCCGCGCTCGGCCTCCCGGGGTACGAACCCCCGACCGATCTGTGGTGCTACTCCGAGCATTGGCATCAGCCCAACCGAAACCTTCGAGCCGGAGATCAGTTCGGGATCACCGCTGCCCTGAACGATGAACGCCTCGCTGTCGTACAGCTCGACCTGCTCGAATATGTGGTCGGCCTCGCGCCACTGGCGCGCGGCTTCGAGGGAATGCGCTCCATACAGGAGGTCCTTGTCGGGAATGTAGTTCCACAGGTCGAACAAGCCGTCGGGGTCCCGATAGGGCAGGGGTCGCATCATCACGGTGTCGACGACGCTGAAGATCGCCGTGGTGGCGCCAACGCCTATGGCGATCGTAGCGAGCACGACGGCCGAGTACCCCGGCCGCTTGGCCACACTGCGGAACGCGTGCCTGGTGTCGGCGAGCGCCTGCCCCACCGATTCGCGCCACGACCCGTTCAACGGATCGCGGCGACCGTTGGGCGACTGACCATGCGTGCCACCACTGCCCATTCGTCCAACTTGCCGCGCCCACGACTCAAATCGTTGTTGGAGTGCCACCCGGGCAGTGTCGAGAAGCTCGGCTCGCGCGGTCCGAAGCGCTGCGAAGGACCGCGGCATGCAAGCCGCGGGCATGGTCGCCCCCCTACCGGCTGCGCCGTGCCGGAGCCACAGGCTCCGTCCTTCGGCAGGCACAAACAGTCCGCAGGACTGTTTGTGTCCGGCCTCAGCCCCCTCAAGGGGGCAGTCCCGGCGGCCCGGCGGAGCCGGTTCCGCGGAAGTCGCTGGATGAGCGCCGGCTGCTGCGCAGCGGCTGGTCAGTCGGCTGATTGCTGCAAACGCCACATCTCCGCATAGCGCCCGTTCTTCACCAGCAACTCGTCGTGGCGGCCGCGCTCGATGATGCGGCCCTGCTCCAGCACCAGGATCTCGTGGGCGTCGACCACGGTCGACAGCCGGTGCGCGATGACCAGCACCGTCTTGTTCTGGCCGACCGACTCCAGCTCGGCCTGGATGGCGCGCTCGTTGGTCGAGTCCAGCGCCGAGGTTGCCTCGTCGAAGATCAGCAGCGGCGGGTTCTTCAGCAGCGTGCGCGCGATCGCCACGCGCTGCTTCTCGCCGCCCGACAGCTTCAGGCCGCGTTCGCCGACCATGGTGTCGTAGCCCGCCGGTGTGGCCGCGATGAAGGCGTGGATATGGGCCGCGCGCGCCGCGGCCTCGACCTCCGCCTGGCCCGCCCCCGGGCGGCCGTAGGCGATGTTGTAGGCGACCGTGTCGTTGAACAGCACCGTGTCCTGCGGCACGATGCCGATGGACCGGCGCAGGCTGGCCTGCGTCACCTGGCGGATGTCCTGACCGTCGATGCGGATGGCGCCCGAGTCGATGTCGTAGAAGCGGTAGAGCAGCCGCGCCAGCGTGCTCTTGCCCGAGCCGCTCGGGCCCACCACCGCCACCTTCCTGCCGGCCGGGATCTCGAAGCTCACGCCGTGCAGGATCGGCCGCGCCGGGTCGTAGGCGAAGTGCACGTTGTCGAACACCACCTGCGCTCCGCGCACCTGCAGCTCGGCCGCGCCGGGCGCATCGGCCACCTCGCGCTCGCGGTCCAGCAGGGGGAACATCTTTTCGATGTCGGTCAGGCTCTGCTTGATCTCGCGGTAGATCACGCCGAGGAAGTTCAGCGGGATGTAGAGCTGGATCATGAAGGCGTTGACCATC
>JACZXM010000369.1 GCA_022571615.1 Acidobacteriota bacterium
TTGCCCGCCAGCGCCCAGGACAGCTGAGGATCCCCGAGTCGATGCCACCCACCAGGACGCCACAGGCGCAGGAACCATCCGCACCTCGGGAGACCAGACTGTTTCGGGGGCGTGCCGGTGCACACGAGTCCTCCGCATGGTGACCGCGGGCGACATCCATCACGAGGTCGAGCGCAAGTTCTTGGTGCTCGGTGACGCGTGGCGAACGGGCGCCGCGGGGAGCGCGGTTCGTCAGGGCTATCTGTCGATTCGTCCCGAGGCGACGGTCCGCGTGCGCGTTGTGAGCCAGAGCGCCTGGCTGACGATCAAAGGGCGATCGCATGGCCCTCGCCGGGTCGAGCTGGAGTACCCGATCCCGCTGCGCGAGGCCGAGTACCTGCTGGCGAAGTTGTGCGAGCAGCCACCGATCGAAAAGACCCGTTACGTGGTCCGCCACGCAGGCCGGCAGTGGGAGGTGGACGAGTTCCACGGCGCCAACGCCGGCTTGATCGTGGCCGAGATCGAGCTCGAGGACCCCGACCAACCGATTGATCTGCCACCGTGGGTCGGCGAAGAAGTAACGGACGATCCACGCTACGCCAACGCCAGCCTGGTGCGGGCGCCGTTCTGCGACTGGGGCAAGTAGCCAGACATCGTGGGCCGCTCCAGCAGGGCAGACGCACCTCGTTTTCCGCACCCTCAGTAGCACCCCGTTGTAGAATCCCGCCGACCACTCTGCGCGCCGAAACGCCCGCCCCGGCTGGACCTAGCGAAATTGAGCAGACCCGACAGCACCGACGGCGAGCCGAGCGAAGGACGCCCGAAGAAGCTTCTGGTCGTGTCCTCACGCGGTGTCGAACAACGCTTCCTGCGCGGCATGATCACGCACGACCTGGTCAAGCGCGGTATAGAGTTCGAGCAGGCCTACGCGATCGCGGGCGCTGTGCGCGATCGATGCTCGGATCGAGAGCGGGTCAACACCTCCGAGATTCGCGATCTGATCCAACAGGAGCTCGAGGTCCTGTGGGGTCCGGATCTAGCTCCGGAGTTGCGCGTCTCCTGGTTCGCTGTCCCGGGCATAACAGTCATCTACGAGGGACACGAGCAGCCGTTTTCCAAGGGTGTCCTCGCCGGTAGTATCCACGCCGCGGGTGTCGACCTGGATCGCGCCTACCGGTTGGTCACCGAACTCGAAGCGGCGTTGCGTGCCGAGGGAGTCGCCTCACTCTCCCGTGCCGACCTCGCCCGTCGCGTCGACCAGTTGCTCGAACGCAGTGTCGGCAAGAAGGCAACTCGACGCTACCGCGCGATTCGGCGGATCCACCGGCTGCCGAGACCGGTGGTGGTGTACATCGGCGGGGCCAGCGGTACCGGCAAGTCGAGTCTGGCGCTGGACCTGGCACCGCTGCTGCGTATCTACCGTGTCACCGCAACGGACACCGTGCGCCAGGTGATGAGGATGGTGTTCACGCCCAATATCCTGCCGGCGCTGCACCGCTCGACGTTCGAAACCCCGGGACCGCATGAGAGCGACCGGATCGAGATGGGCTCGTCCTCGGGAGAGGAGCCCGACAGCTCCGAACGTCTGCTCACCAGCTACGACGAGCAGGCGACGCGCGTCTGCGTCGGCGTGCGCGCCGTAGTCGAACGGGCGATTGCCGAGAACATGAGCATCATCGTCGAGGGCGTGCACCTTCGACCCGGCATCGTCCCGTTCGCAGATCTCGAGGGGGTCTGCTATCAGGTGCCGATGGTACTGGCGGCGCTCGACCCCGAAGCGCACCGCGTACGGCTGCTGGCCCGGGCGCCGGCGGGTGAGCGGAGGGCGGAGCGTTATCTCGAGGCCTTTCGCTCCATTCGACTCATCAACGACCATCTGCTGCAGCTCGCCGAAGCCAACGACGTGCCGTTGGTGGACACATTCACCGACGAGCAACCCGCGCTCCATACCGTGCAGCTGGTCGCGGGCGTCCTGGAACGCCGCGTACCGGCGCTGGCGAGCGCCGACTGGATCGCGACGCACGCCGGCACCCCTACGCTGTTGCTGATCATCGATGGATTAGCCGATCGTCCGATCCGCGCCCTCGGTGGCAGGACCCCGCTGCAGGCGGCGGATACCCCCTGCATGGAACGCCTGGCTCGCGAGGGACAGGTCGGGCTTGCCGATCCCATCGCTCCGGGCGTGGTTCCCGACACCGCTGCCGGCACTCTGGCCTTGTTCGGACAGTCGCCACAGGCGTTGCAGCGGGGGCCGGTAGAGGCCCTGGGGGCCGGGCTCGAACTGCGGCCCGACGACATCGCCCTGCGCGGCAACTTCGCCACCCTCGACGACCGCGGCTACGTGGTCGACCGTCGTGCCGGGCGCATCCGGGAGGAGACCGAGGAGCTCGCGGCGGCCCTCGATCGCATGGCGCTGCCGCGCGAGCTGGAGGAGACCGTCGAGGTCAGAGTGCGCGCGGCGACCGAGCACCGGCTGGCAATCGTTCTCCGCGCAGAGGGGCTCTCGCCGGCGATTCAAGGAAGTGATCCGGGTGACGGGGCTGCACCCGGCCCGGCGTTGACCCCGAGCCCGCTCGACCCCAGCGACGCGCGTGCCGTTCACACCGCCCGCGTCCTCGGACTGTTCGAACTGGCGGCACGCGACCTACTGCGCGAGCACCCGATCAACAAGCGGCGGCAAGAGAAGGGCTTGCCGCCGGCCAATGCCGTCCTGACCCGTGGCGCGGGCCGTATCCACCGCCTGATCTCGCTCGAAGAGGCGGGCCTGCCAATGCGGCTGTGTTGTATCAGCGGCGACCGTACGGTACTCGGACTGGCACGCTGGCTGGGCGCCGAGACGATCACGGCTCCCGAGATGACCGCCAACCTCGATACCGACCTGGAATCCAAGTTCGATGCGGTCACCGAGGCTCTAGATCGATTCGACCTGATCATCCTGCATCTCAAGGGCGCCGATATCGCGTCGCACGACCGGCGTCCTGACCTCAAGGTCGATTTCCTCGAAAGGATCGACGCCCAACTCGCCAAGCTGATCGAGCGTCGCGGCGAGCGTCCCTTCCGGATCGCGGTGGGGTCCGATCACGCCACGCTCTCGGAGAGCGGGCAGCACGGAGCCGACCCGCTGCCCATCCTGATCTGGGGTGAAGGCATCGAAGCGGACGACGTCAACGCGTTCGACGAGCAATCGGCGGCGGCCGGATCGTTGCAGCGGTTCCCGCTCCAGGCGCTGCTGGGCAGACTCTTCCAACTGAGCTAACGCGCCACCGAACTGGATCGGCTACCCTGGCCCGATGGACTGGAGGACCACGATCGTGTTGCTTGCGGTAGCACTCGCCCCGACGCCCGCCCACGGGCTAGCAGACCGTGGTGGGAGTGTGATGGGTCTGGTACCACCGCCAAGGGCGCAGATGCAAGGCGCACCGACGTCGGCGATGCCAACGCGCATCGTCAAGGAGGGGCAACGCCGCAGATGCGCCCTTGGCGGCGGTACCCTTCGGGCAAGTGGGATTTACGGGCGACTGGCAGCGTCGCAACTCCTCCGCGATGTCGCCAGCATCGCCTCCTCGTCGCTCCTTGCCCTCACCCGTAACTCCCACTTGCCAGACCCACCACACTTCCACCACGCTCTCCTACTGTTCCAACGGCCGCTTGCCGCGCCCCGGCACGGCAAGAGCTACGACCAACAGAACGATCGCGGCCGTGAGCGAAACGGAGAGAACGATCATCTGCCCACGCGAAACG
>JACZXM010000370.1 GCA_022571615.1 Acidobacteriota bacterium
AACGCTTCAAAGCCTGCGCCGGCATCCTGGCCCAAGCGGTCAACTGCCCGGAGGCGCCCCCGGACGACGCCTGCGGCCGCTGTGTGCCGTGCCGCAAGATCGCCCGCGGTTGCCATCCGGACGTGATGTGGGTCACGCCCGCACCTCGCAGCATCAGCATCGACAAAGTACGGCGGATCAGCAGCGAGCTCGGCTTCCGGCCCCACGAAGGCCGGCATCGGGTCGTGCTGATCGACGACGCCCACACGATGACCGCTGCGGCGCAGAATGCGTTCCTGAAGACGCTCGAGGAACCCCCGGGCGCAGCGATCATCATCTTGGTGACCTCGACTCCGCTGAGCCTGCTGGCGACGGTGCGCTCACGCTGCCAGTCGCTGGGCTTCTCACCGCTGCCACAGCCAGCGGTGCGCGAGTATCTCCAGCAGGTACGCGGCATATCGGCGGCCGAGGCGCGGCTGCGCGCCTCGCTGGCGGTCGGGAGCATCGGAGGAGCGCTGTCGATCGATCTGGGGGGCTACGCGACGCTGCTCGAGGCGGTCGTCGAGTCGCTGCGTTTGGCCCAGGCCGGAGGGGCGGGTGTGATCCACGCCGCCGAGACCCTGGCGGCGCTGGGCAGCGGCGAGACGGCAACCCAAAAGGCGGTTAGCACCCTGTACGTTGCGCGCGATGTACTGCGCGACCTGCTCGTGGTGGCCGCCGGTGCCGACACCGACAGCCTGGTGAACACCGAACAGCGCGAGGCCTGGCGCACCTGGGCCAACGAGCTGTCCGCCGATGATGTGGTCGCCGCCCTCGGTGCGCTGTCGGCTGGCATCGATCGACTCACCGGACCGATCCAGCCCAATATCAAGCTGGCGCTCGAGAAGACGCTGTTCGAGGTCGGAGACGCACTTGCTGGCGCCCGTTGCCGCGCATCGGCGCCATGAAGGCGGCAGGCGATCGATCTGGCCAGGTCGCAACCCGTGGCAGAGTTGGAGCGGGTGGCGCGCCGGATGACTGCGGCCTCATGCCGGGCGAGCATCGACCCCTGGTGGGATGCACGCTGGGGGACCCGGCGGGAATCGGACCCGACGTCCTGCTGCGCGCCGCGTGCGAGGACACCGGAGCAGACCTGCTCCTGCTCGGCGACCCCGATCACCTCCGCTCCCGGCTGCGGGCGCTGGCAGCCACCGAGGGCCTGCTCGCAGCACCGTTGTCCGATCTGTCCACGGTTACGGATCCCACACAAGCCCGCAAGCACCAACGAAACGGTCAGCGGGGCCCCTGGGTTCTCCCATGCACCACCGTGGTGCCCGGCCTCCAGCTCGGCACCCCCCGCAACGAGGACGCCCGCGCCGCGATCGAGTCCATCCAAGCCGGTGCCGACCTCGCCCTCTCCGGTGGCATCGACGCGCTGGTTACCGCCCCCGTTAACAAGCACCAGATCGCGGCCCTCGAGACCCGTTTCATGGGTCATACCGAGTACCTGGCAGCACACGCTGGCGTCCGCCACCCGATCATGCTGTTAGCCGGCCCCACGCCCCACATCGCCTTGCTCACGACACACCTACCACTGGCCACCGCCCTCACCCTCGTACGCCACGAGCTGGTGGCCACGGTGCTGCAGCGGCTGCACCGGCAATGGAGCCAGCGATTCGGGCGGGCGCCGGTAATCGGTGTGGCCGCCTTCAACCCCCACGCCGGCGAGGGCGGCCGTCTCGGCACCGAGGAGAGCCGCGAGCTGTCCCCGGCCATCCAGGCAGCCCGCGAGGCTGGAGTCGACGCCCAGGGCCCCTACCCCGCGGACAGTATCTTCCTACGCCGGGGGCTCGACGTGGTGCTGGCGCTGTACCACGACCAGGGAACAATCATGGCCAAGAGGGCGCCATGGCCCACCATCAACCTGACGCTCGGGCTGCCTTACGTCCGCACGTCGCCCGATCACGGGACCGCCTACGATCTTGCCGGGACCGGAAAGGCCGATCATGGGCCGATGGCGGCGGCAATTCGGCTTGCCGCGGAGCTTTGTGCGGTGAGGGGAGGTGGTGTCCCTCCTTCGGCAGCTCCAACTGGCGTCAGTGGTTGACGATCGAGATTACGCAATACGGCTCGCTGCTCGGCGTACTTGGTGGAGACGCGAGGCTGCCCACGGAGGCACACCACCTCCCCTCGGGCACGAGCCGCGGCAGGGCGGCTGGGGACGCTGTCTGGTCAGGCGAGCCGTCGAGGGTCGTGGTCGAACTCGTTGGCGTTCGCGAGACGGCGACGGCGCATGTTGTCAGCCGGCGCTCGGCGCTGGTCGGTTCGTGCGTGCGAATACCCAAGTAGTCGGTCAGGAATCGCCGTATCCAGCACAGCAACAAGTCCCACCAGCTGCGGGCGCGGTCGGCTCTTGTTAGCCGTCCTGCCGGTCCGTACGTTCCCGGCTTTCTCTGACGAAGTCAACAATCTCTGCCGCCGAGAGCTGTACATCAACTCCTGCTACATCCAGCGGAGATTCTGCTCGCCGCGCTGGCCGTATTACATAAACTGACCCGTCTCTCCGCCGGATCCGCACTTCTCCTTCCCGTGCTGCCAGATCCAGCAACCCTGCGAGCTTCTGGCGGGCTTCCGTATACGTGTAGACCTTCATACTTCCAACTCCACCACTCGAGCGCCTGACGCCAGCGTGGCCGCTCGCAGCCTCGCGTCCAAGCTCAACAGCGGCGCTCGGTGCTGCAACGCGCATGCCACCATGTATGCGTCATACGCATAGATCTTCTGCTCGTTGGCGATCTCTAGCGCCTGCACCAATGGCACGTCGACCAGCTGTACCGGGATTTTCCCGTACGCCAACACCGCGGCTCGCGCTTGTTCCACCGTGATGCGTTCCCGCCTGAACATCGCCGAGAATGCATTACCTATCTCCCACGGCAACGAACTCGGCGCGACGAGCTCCGACTCGCGTGTGGCGGCGACAAGACTTCCCTTGTGGGGTTCGTTCGTGACGACCGCGATAATTGCCGACGTATCGACCGTGATCTTCATAGACACACTGACCTGTACATTGGGACAGATGAGAGTTTATCCCACCGCCGCCACGTTCAACAAGACCCAACCGACGACGGCAGCTGGGGACCAGCTAGAGCTAGAGACGGACGGACGACCCCAGCCTGCCCCTGCGCCTCTCACCCCCCCCCATCCGCGGAGCCGAGGACAGTACACGGAGGGCAAGGGGGTGTTGCTCGTTCGGCAGCCTCGCGTCTCGACCGGCCCGCCAAGCACCAACTTCAGACCCAGCGGCCGCCCCCCAGCATTTCGTTTGCTCATTGACGATGCGACACGTGCGCCACCATATACCCGGTTCCGGCGATGGCGCCAAGAACGCGAGCGCCCTAACGTCGAGGTGGACGCTCGGTTGTTGTCGAGCATTGAAAAGGAGGTGCAGGGTGCGTTATCAGCGGGTGCGTCGGGTCATGGTCGTGTCGGGGATCTTGGTGGCCCTGTTGATGGCGCCGACGGGCGGGGCCACCGGTGCGGCGCAGAGCGCTGCCGTGGCCGAGCTCGAGAAGGTCTGGGTGTTTGCCGTCACGAACCTGGCGAGCCAGGGCGAAGGGAACAGGTGGGGCGACGATTTGGACTTCCCGGACCCCTTCACGGCCTGTCTCTTCGACGACCATACCTGGGTCATCATCGACGCATGCGACGAGGGGCGCTGGATGTCGGACAAGAAGATGAAGCGCACCTGGCTGCAGGG
>JACZXM010000371.1 GCA_022571615.1 Acidobacteriota bacterium
CGCTGATCCGTGACGGGTCTATCCCGTGCGTATCCACCAGATAGGCCTTGGCGTTGTCGGCCCGTTCCAGTGCGTACTTGTCGTTTGCCTCGACGGATCCGCGGGAGTCGCTGTAGCCGGTGATCACCGCTACGGCGCCGGAGTTCTGGCGCAATTGTAGGGCGATGTCGTCGAGCACGGCCTTCATGCGATTGTCGATGCGGGCGTTGCCGGAGGGGAACTCACCGATCGTGAACTCCAGCACCGTCGGCTTCGGTGGCGGCGGCTTCGCCTCGACCGTCAACCGCACCGTGCAATCAGCCGTTCCACCGTAGCTATCGTCGGCGCGCGCCACGACTTCACCGGATCCCGGCGCCACGCCGCGGCTGCTCCAGGTGACCTCGTCACCGGTGGAGGCGCTCAGGCTGCCGACGACAACTTTCCAGCTCACCTCCACCGCGTCGCCGTCCATGTCGGAGGTGGTGGCGAAGATCCGCACGCTCTCGCCCTCACGGATCGTCGTGTGCTCGGCCTCGCAGCTGAGCGTGGGGGCGTTATTCAACACCCCGACGTCGGCGAGTCTGGTGCCCATGAAGCGCAGCGGCTGACGGCGACTGGTGCTGTACGACAGGCCCGCGAACCATCCCCAGCGCCGGAGCGAGTCGTCGAGCGCCTCGCTATCCAGCTGCCAGGGAGCATCGCGCAGATTGATCGTGGTGTTGTAGTTGGCGCCGGCGTTTACGACCAAGCCGCTCTCGGTGCTCAGCCTCAAGCCACCTTGGAGTAACGACACGTCGTCGCCCCCGGTGTAGGCCTGGTTCATGTTACGGGTGGTGACCGTTCCCATCCACTCGCCGACCAACTGCAGCGAGGCGCGGGTGGGGAGGTGGAACCCGACGCCGTAGAGGAATTCGGGACTGATGAAGAACTTGGCGATGCCGGGATCGGCGCGGGCGTCGAACTTGTCGCTGAAACTTGGCGAGTCCCACCAGCGGTACCCGCCGTAGATGTTGTAGCCGATGAGATCCCACGCCTCTAGGCTTCCGATCAGCCGCCCACCGAGCTGGAAACAGCCGCAGCCGATGCCCTCCCGGGCGGCGGAGGTCGGGAAGCCCGCCCAGGCCTGCAAGGCCAGGCCGTCGTATTCGTACGGATCGCCGATGAACTTGTACTTGAAGCCCGCGGTCAGGGCACCGGCGCCATCATGCGTGCCCCCGTTCAGGACTGCGTCTAGGGTCACGAACGCAAAGGGGTGCTCGTTGATTCCGAGCCCTGTGAGGCGAGGGTCCATGAACAACAGCACCCTCTCGGCGGTGAAGCGGCGGTCGATCTCCACGTAGGGACGGAATCCCACGAAGATCTCCATGCGGTAGGAAAGCCCGTAGGTGGCCGTGATACCGAACGAGCGGATGCGACTGTCGCCCTCCTCACGGGACTCCTCAAAACCGTAGCCCCCGAGTGCCCAGGTCCCCTCCTCGAGCGTGCCGGCCCGAGGAACCATGAACAGACCGGTCGTTCCATCGGCCGAGGTATCGTCGTTGACTTGGGCTCCGGCGATGCCGGCCGCTCCGAACACCAGACCTATGGCGGCGACCGAAACGAACAAACGGCGCATCTGCTTACTCCTTCAAACGTGACCGCCGGCGCGACGATCTCACAACGTGATTCAGCTGCTCGAAGCTCACGCCGTATCTTAATTCATAATCGAATGCCAAGCCCACCCATTTTGACACAGCGTCGCGGTCGTCGCCACGAGGCCCGGAGACGGAAAAGGCCAAGCCTGCTACGCAGTTGCCAGACTTCGACGGTTCGAGTAGCTGCTTACTCCGAGTGCCTCAGGACGAAGCACGGGAGGCAACGAAGCGGCGCAACCGGCACTCGTGGGCGCCCCAGCCGGGCTAATCTTGCGTCCGAACCCGGGCACGATTCTCCCTGCACGTCAAGGAGTCCAGAATGCACATCCTGACCTCGGCATCGAAACTCTGCACCCTCCTGGCAGCGGTGGCTCTGTGGGCCCTGTCGTGGTCGCCTGATCTGGCTCGGGCGCAGACTCCGGCGGCAGACTCTGGCGATGTTGCCGCCCAACGCCGCGAGCTCCGTATCAGCCTTGCAGAAGCGATGCGCATAGCCTTTCAGAACAACCTCGACATCCGAATCGTAGGATTCGACCGCTCGCTGGCCCAGGAGCGGGTCACGAGCGCCAAGGGACGCTTCGAACCGTTTTTCTTCATCGGCATTCCCGGTGCGACCGGAATCAACCCGTTTCCCGGCGGTGCCGCCTTCGGTGGTGGAGGCGGCTTCGGCGGCTTCGGTTTTTCCGACATCCAGAGTCCCGCCAGTACGGCGCTGGCCGGTGCCGACACGGTCACGAGTCAGACCGGCGCGACGCTGTTCGACTTCCAGCAGACGCTACAGGGCGGCATGCGGTACGACGTCACCTACAACGTCTCGCGCACCGACACCAACAGCATCTTCCAGAGTCTCAACCCCTCGTGGGACAACACGCTGGCGGTGAGCATCGTGCAGCCGCTGCTGAACGGCCGCGGCCGTGATGCGGCGGCCGTCGACATGCTGCTCGCCCAGGCCAACACCGTGGTCTCGGAGCACGCCTTCCGCTCGCAGGTCGAGGCGATCCTATTGCAGGTGGAGCGCGCCTACTGGCAATTGGTGTTTGCGGAGCGCGACCTGGCAGTCAAGGAGTCCTCGTTGCAGCTGGCACGGGAGCAACTCGGTCGCACCGAGGTGCAGGTCGAGGTGGGACTCATTGCTCCGGTCCAGACGACGCAGGCCGAGGTGCAGGTGGCAGCTCGCGAAACCGAGTTGATCGTCGCCCGCAACGGGCTCGAGGACGCCCGCGATGTGCTGCGTGTTCTGCTGCGAGCCGAGGCGTTGCCGAACGGCTGGGACACCGCTCTGGAGCCGACCGATGAGCCGCGCATCGAGGCGGCACCCGTCGATTTGCAGGCGGCAATCGCCGCGGCGATGGAGAAGCGTCCCGAGATCGACCAAGGGCAGGCGGTGATCGAGGCCCGCGGGGTGGAGGTCCGGGCGAATCAGAGCGCGCTGCTGCCGCGTGTCGATTTGCTGGCGCAGGTATCCGTCAACGGCATCGGCGGCGACCGGCAGGTCCGCCAGGGCGCATTCCCGGGACAGATCGTGGATGTGATTCCCGGCGGCTACGGAGACGCCATCGATCAGCTGTTCAGCTTCGACTTCACCTCCTGGAGGCTGGGGGTGAACGTGACCGTTCCGATCGGCAACAGCACCGCCAAGGGCAACTACGCGCAGGCGACGATCAACCAGGACCGCGCCCGTGTGGTCCTGGAGCGAACCAAGCAGCGCGTCATCCTCGAGGTGCGTCAGGCTGCCCGCGGCGTCACCGCCGCGGCGGAGGCGGCCCGTTCCGCAGCCAAGACACGCCAGCTGGCCGAGCGGCAGCTGGAGATCGAGACCGATCGGTTCGAGGTCGGCATGAGCACCAACTTCGAGGTTCTGCGCTTCCAGGACGACCTGGCAGTCGTACGCTCGGGGGAGCTGCGGGCGGTGATCGAGCATCGCCTGGCCGTGGCCGAGCTCGAGCGTGCCACCGGCAGGCTGTTGGACAAGTACGGAATCCGCATCCGGTCGGCGTCCGAGCGGCCTAGCTAGTTCCTGTCCCGAAACGCGTAACTTCTTGTAAATAAAGGGGATATTCACGCATTGAGGC
>JACZXM010000372.1 GCA_022571615.1 Acidobacteriota bacterium
GCGTACCCATCTGGGCAAGGTCGACCGCGGTGCCCTCAAGCGGCGCTGAGTACTAAGATGCGGCTCAGGCGGCGGCAGGGCCGAAAGGTCGACGGCCCTGCCGCCCGCCCGTAGCCATCAGTCGTCTGACTCCGCCTTGATCTCGGTTGCCAGGATCGACCCGTCGGCCTGGGTCTGGCCCTCGCCCTCGACCTCCACCGTAGTTCCGGCAGCCAGCGCGCCGACGATATCGGCGAGGCTGAACAGATCACCACCGGCGTCCCACACGGTGGACGCATTCACGGCGATGACCTGGCCGCCGGAGAGCGTCAGCGTACCGGCCGCGGCGTTGACCGACGTGACATTTCCGTCGAACTCCGACTCGTCATCGTCATCACTGTCATCGTCGCTATCATCGTCGCCCGGGTCGCTCCCCTTGAAGTTCACTGAGCCTCCCTTGAACGAATACGGCAGCGGAACGCCGTCGCTGTCGAGTAGCTCCGTGGCGGCCGCATCGCACTCACGAGGGATCGACGCAATCCCGGCCGTGAGCGTCAGATGCGGACCGCGGCCTGCTCGCCGGCCGCGGGCTGCATCGGCTACAAAAACCGCTCGATGATCATGGAGTCGATGTACTTCGACCCTGTCTTGAGATGGCGGCGCGCGGTGCCGACCACGACGAATCCGTGTTTTCCATATACGCGTAGCGCCGCAGGATTGTCGGCCCGCACATACGTGAAGATCTTCTCGAACCCCTTGCGACGCGCGGCTGCGAACGTGGCCTCGAACAGTCGCGTAGCGATACCCCGGCGCCTGCACGAAAGCTCAACGTAGCTGCCCAGGACTCCGACGTGGTCGAAGGCGTGGGTAAAACTGGCGAAAGGCTCCATGCTCTGGAAGCCGACGATCCGCTGGTCATGGCATCGAACGGCGACGTGGAACACGCCGCGTGGCGGAAAGCTGTCGATGTAGTCACGCTCTTGTTCTACCGTGAACGTGGTGTCGAACGCGGTATAGACGCCGGCCTCGATGATCGGATTCAGGATTCCGACGATGGATTCAGCGTCATCGGGCTTGGCGTCACGAACGAGCAGTTTCATCTGATTCCAAGAATTTCCATCGTGCGATCACCGTGGCCTGCACAACGATCTCACCGGCCTCGATCTGAGTCTGGGGCGCGGCGGCCATGGCTTCGGCGGTGGCGTAACGGCGAACCACGATTCCGGGGTCGCGTGACTGCTCGGTGGTGATCTCGAGCAAGGCACCAAGTCGGCCTCCGGCAGCGTCGGCGATCGCCTCGGCCGCCGCGCGGGCATCGTGCACCGCTTCCACCAGTGCCTGCCGTTGTAGCTCCTTGATCGCCGAGCTGCTGAATCTCAGCGAGTCGACCTCGTTGGCACCTGCCGCCAGCGCCGTGTCGATGTGCTCTCCTACGTGCTCGGGATCGAGCGGCCCCACACGGATGCGCGCTTGCGCCACGTAGCCAACCAGCTTGCGGTTGCGACGTTCGTCGCGGGCGTAGTCCGGTTGCACGCCGTAGCCGACGGTGGCCAGCAGCCGATCTTCGATCCCTGCGTCGCGCAATGCCCCCAGTACCCGTTCCTGGCGCGCGGCGTTCTTCTCCGCCGCGACGGCGGCCTCCGGATCACGAGTGATGATAGACAGCGTCAACGTTGCCTGGTCGGGCGCCACGCGCACCTCACCTGTACCCTTGACAACGATCTCTCCTGACGGTGCGCCGACCTCGCCAGGTGACGCCATAGATTGGGCGTTCGGCGCCGTGGCGACCTCGATGCCCGGCACGGCGCTCGCCACCAGAACTGCCAACAGCAAGAGCATGGTCGCAGACCCTCCGTTTGTGCCCGCCGGGTGCGCGGCCCCCGAGGCGGCTCCTGGCTGCGGGACATGGTGGCTCAGTGTGTCACCGTCGATCGAGGCGATCTAGGCTGCCCATCGGGCCGAGCTCAGGGGTCGCGTCGGGCGAAGTGAATAAGGCCACCTCCGATGCCGCCAGCGAAAAAGTCAGACACGCCATCACCGTCAAGGTCTGCAAACACCGGTGTGACGAATGGATGCACCGGAAGGCTGAAGGTGTCGTCGCGTTCGAAGGCGGGGGTCTCGGGGGTTCCGTTGTTGCGGTAGAGGGTCAGGCCTTCGGCTTCGGAGCCGATGATGAGGTCGAGGTCACCGTCGGCGTCCAGGTCAGTGAGCGTGGGAGCGCTGCGACGGCCGACATCGATGTCGAGGTACTTGTCGGCGACGAGCTCGAAGCGCGGCTGTTGGGGGGAGCCCTCGTTGCGGTAGAAGTTGATCTGGCCCGAGGATTCGCCGACAAAGAGATCGAGGTCGCCGTCGGCGTCGATGTCGGCGAGGGTCGGGGTGGCGTTGCGGCCGCGGGTGAGGGTGACGACGGCCGGGTCGGCAACACTCCAGCGCGGGTCGGTGGGGGTGCCGTCGTTGCGGACGAGCTGGAGCTCGTCGTTCCAGGTGCCCATGATGATGTCCAGGTCACCGTCGCCGTCCAGGTCGCCGAAGGCGGGAGCGTAGTGGTAGGCGCCGGCGAAGGGCCCCAGGGGGCCGCGCAGCTGCAGGCGGGGGGCGGTGGCCGTGCCGGTGTTCTCGAAGAAGAAGAGGCGCCCGGCCTTGGTGTCGCCGGGCTCGATCTTGTTGCCCAGGAACAGATCGAGGTCACCGTCGGCATCGATGTCGGCAAAGGCGGGGAAGCTGTCGGAGCCGACGTCGATCTGAGTCAGGTAGCGTCGGGTCTCGAGGGAGAAGCGGCGTCTACCGATGTTCTCCAGGTACAGCAGGTTGTCGATGCTGGTGCTGTTTGGGTTGAAGGCACCGCCGAGCACTCCAACCAACAGGTCGGGGTCGCCGTCGCCATCGAGATCGCCGAAGGCAGGGGCGTTGTAGCCGCTGGTCTCGAGCGGATCGTTGAGTGGGAACGGGAGCGGCTCGGTGCGCATCGATGGGGTGCGGCACGACCCCTTGTTCTCGATGAACAGCAGGCCAGGCTCGAAGAAATCACCCCAGAACAGGTCGAGATCGCCATCGCCGTCGATGTCCTCGAACGCCATGGTGTTGGCGCCGTGCCGCGAGGGGCTGGCGGGGCTGAGGTTGGGAGGCGCGTCGAGGCTGGCGGTGGGTCCCGGAAGCAGTTGTGCTGCTGCTGCTGCTGCTGCTGGGGCCGGCGCAGGCCCGGCAGGTTGAGCACCTGGCCGATGATCTCGATGTTCTGGAAGCGGTTACCGAGGTGGCGGAACAGCGGCGCGCCGTTGTCGTCGACGCGCTCGACCTCGTAGCGGGTGATGGTGCCCTCCACACGCCCGACCATGAGTTCGAGCCGTCCGTCGCAGTCCAAGTCGACGAGCTTGGGGATGTTCTGCCGATCCGAGAAGACCGGCTCGCCGTCTACATCCAGCAGCGTCTCGGTCACCAGCACCAGCTCCGGTGCGCTGGCGCTGCCCTCGTTGCGCCAGTAGCGGATGAGGCTGAAGCGGGTCTCCGCCAGCAGGTCAGGGTCGCCGTCATTATCAACATCGGAAAACAAATACCACTCGCCGATATCGAGGCCCTGGAATCGGTCTGTGCGCCACATGTAGCGGGGGGCCTGGAGGGTGCCGACCTGTTCGAACAGCATGAGCTCGTCCGAGTATTCCTGGACGAACAGGTCGAGATCGCCGTCACCGTCGAT
>JACZXM010000373.1 GCA_022571615.1 Acidobacteriota bacterium
CAACACGCGGTTCTTGAGAAAGATCAGCAGGCTATTGCCGCTCGGCTTGGCCGTCACGTCCCAGATGGTATTCAGCGAGAACTGCATCTGCGCGAACACGGTGGTGGCACCGACCAGCAACGCCCCGACGGCTTCGCCCGCGTGCTGAAGGCAGCCAATGCGGAACTCGATCCGTCGGGAGTGCTCGCCGTCACGGTGGACACGGGCTCCGCCGGGCGTACCACCGAGGAAAGGCGGCAATTCTTCACCAGGCTTCTGGAAGAGGCGCGGCAGACCCCTGGAGTCGACAGCGCCGGCTTGATCGATGTGCCACCGCTCAGCCTCAGCAACCAGCAGTCGGTCGCCGTGCTGCCGGATCGGCCGGCCGAGCCAGGGGATGGTCTGCGGCGGATCGAGTACGCCACGATTACCCCGGGTTACCTGGAGACGATGCGCATCTCGCTGCTGTCCGGGCGCGACTTCGACTCGCGTGATGTGGACGGCTCGCCGGGCGTGGCGATCGTCAACGCCACCTTCGCCAACCAGGCCTTCGGACGCACCGACGTGATCGGCCAGCACTTCGGCCTCGGCAGCCGCACTGAGCCCCTCGACGTGGAGATCGTCGCGGTGACCCAAGACAGCAAGATCCGCAGCGTCGGCGATCAACCGCGGCCGCTGGTCTACGTTCCGTGGGCCAAGTCGGGCACGCACGATATGACCATGGTGCTGCGCTCCCGTGACCCGGCCCTGGCGCCTGTACTGCGCGCCAAGATCCGTGAGATGGATGCGGCGCTGCCACCCCCGATGCTGCTGCCCTACACGGAGCTGGTCGGGCTGGGGCTGCTGCCGGCGAAGCTGGCCGCCGCGCTGGCCACGGGTTTCGGAGCGATCGCATTGCTGCTGGTCGCGGTGGGTCTGTACGGAGTCCTGGCCTACTCGGTCGCGCAACGAACCCGCGAGATCGGCATCCGCATGGCGCTCGGTGCCGAGCACCGTCAGGTGCAGCGACTGGTGGTCCGCGACGGCATGCGCCTGACCGGGATCGGTCTCGTTGTGGGACTCGGGCTCGCGGTCGGCATGGGGATGTTGCTGCGCGTGGTCCTGTTCGGTATCAGCCCGGTGGACCCGCTCACCTACGGCACCATCGGGGTCGTGCTGTTGGTGGTTGCGGCATTAGCCTGCTGGTTGCCGGCGCGTCGCGCCGCGACCACCGACCCGGTGGTCGCACTGCGGGTGGAATGACTCAGCGAGGGAGCATGTGACGATGGTGCAAGAGTCGAGCCCACCGCCGGAGCCCCTACGCCCGCTGGTGTTCCGGATTCTGTTGCTGCTCAACGAGTCGGAGCGGCATGGCTACGGGATCATGAAGGAGGTCAACGCCCGCGCCGGCCGTAGCCTGATTCTGGGCCCGGCGACGCTCTACCGGACCCTGAAGCAGCTGCGCGACGACGGGTTGATCAGCGAGAAGGTGACGGGCGACGACAGACGGCGGGTCTATCAGCTGACCGAGGCCGGGCGCAGCACGGCCAGAGCCGAAGCCGAGCGCATGTCGGTACTCGTGGACCGGGCGCGCGAGGGCCGCCTGATCGGTTAGCCCGCTCTACTGGACCGTGATGGTCAACGACGCACCGAGGCCCGGGTCCGCGAGCGTCCGGTGCTCGCCGTCGCCGATCTGCGGCACGATGCGATACTCGCCGGCAAGAGACTCGCATGGAAACTCCGGTCAGTCCCGAAAATATGACAATTGACAACATGTCAGTCATTGATATATCGTCGTGATTGAGTGCATCGCCGTCGAACCGGAACCCTTGCTGATGCCCAGCAACAAGTCGATTACCCCGCTCACCGCGGTCACTGTGCAGATCCTTGCCAGCCTGACCCGCGGCCCAAGGCACGGCTACGGCATCAAGCTCGATATCGAGGAGCGCACCGAAGGCAGTATCGTGCTGGGCTCTGGCACCTTGTATCAGGCCCTGCAACGGCTCGAGCGCGCGGGACTGATCGCCGAGGCAGAGACGGCCGGTACTGACGGCGGCGACGCGCGGCGTGGTCGGCGTTACGAGTTGCTGGCGACGGGTCGCGCGGCACTCGAACGCGAGCTGGCGCTAATGCGCCTCACCCTGTCGTCGACCGAGGCCGTCCCCCAGCCCGCCGAGCCGGGATAGGGCCGGGTGGGAGAGCCGCAGGCTCGATGTCCCCCGACCGACACGAGGCGCGAGCCGTGCCGCGGACCTCGCTTCGAGCGCGCCCTGTTCGCGTTCCTGCTGCACGCTTATCCACGCCCCTTCCGGCAGCGCTACGGCGACGAGCTGCTGCGCTTCTTCCGCGCCGACCGCGCGCTGCCGCGTTACGCCGGAGCCGCGGGTGCCTGGCGTTTCTGGCAACGAACTCTCCGCGATCTAGGCTCCGCCGCGCTGCGAGAGCGTAGGAGCTCCCTTCCCCTGGATCCTGCAATCATGCTCAACGACCTGATACAGGATGTGCGTCTGGCCCTCCGCATGCTGTACCACGAGCGCGGCTTTTCGGTGACCGCGGTGCTCACCCTGGCGCTGGGGCTGGGGGCCAGTACGGTGATCTTCAGCATCAGCAGCGCCGCACTGGCCGACCCGCTACCATTCGGTGATCTGTCCGGTCTGGTAGTGGTGCAGGGCACGACCATCGAGCCGCGCGTCGTGCGCGCCGCCTCCTACCTGGAGGCGCTCGACTGGGCGGAACGTACCGAGTCGCTCGAGCAGCTGTCGGTTTACAATATCGCCTCCGTCAACCTGCTGGGCGAGCAGGAAGCCGAGCAATTGACCATCGAGTTGGTCGATCCCTCGTACTTCGAAATCCTCGATGTCGAGCCGCGTCTGGGGCGTCTGTTCACGGCGGCCGAGAACGCCGCCCCGGAGCAGGATCCGGTGGCGCTGATCAGCTCGTCGCTCTGGGAGCGCGGCTTCGGCGGCGACGCGACAGTGCTCGGCGGTACGCTACGGCTGACGGGCCGGGATCTGGTGATCATCGGGGTGTTGCCTGCTGGCTTCGAGGGCCTGTCGCTGGGCACCGACGTGTGGGCGCCGACCATGATGTCGTCACTGGTGGGTCGCGGCGGGCTTCTCGCAGGGCGCTCCAGCCGCTGGCTGGGGGCGGTGGCACGGCTGCGACCCGGCGTCGGGTTCGAGGCAGCGCAGGCCGACCTCGACGCGGTTGCCGCGGCGCTGGCCGAGGAGTTCCCCGAAACCAACATCGACCGCACCGGCACCTTGCTGCCGATTCGCGATCTGTACCTGGGGAACAGGCGCGATGTGCTCGTCATGTTGATGGGCGCGGCGCTCGGCCTGCTACTGGTGGCAGCGGCCAACGTTGCCGGGCTGTTGCTGGTACGGACCAACGGTCGCCACGCTGAGCTGGCGCTGCGTCACGCCCTGGGCTCGAGTCGAGCCCGGATCATGCGGCAGTTGCTTACCGAGAGCATGGTGGTCAGCTCGCTGGGTGCTCTGGTCGGCGTCGGCGTGGCCGCGTTCTACCTGAGCCTGCCAGGCTACGTGGAGATCTTGATCCGCCCGAGCGGCGCGGAGGTGTTCATCGACGACCGGTCGGTCGGCGTGACCCACACCGGGGTCCCGATGAAGATCGAGGTCAGCGCCACTACCCACGAGCTGCGGTTCAAGCTTCCCAACTACAAGGAGCGGCTGCTCGGGTTCCCCACGGTGCG
>JACZXM010000012.1 GCA_022571615.1 Acidobacteriota bacterium
TCGTCGCTCCTTGCCCTCACCCGTAACTCCCACTTGCCAGACCCATCACATTTCCACCACGGACTGCTACGCCTAACATAACCGCGCCGGCTGTCTGAGACGAGCACGTCGTGGTAGCTTGCACCGCGGCCTCCTAAGTTCCATCCGCCCGCCGGGCAGCAAGCGAACATGAGCTTGAACTCTACCGTCATTCCGGTTGCTGGTCGCGGTACGCGTTTCTTGCCAGCGACCAAGGCTCAGCCCAAGGAAATGATGCCGCTGGTGGACCGGCCGCTGATCCAGTACGCGGTCGAGGAGGCGGTGGCAGCCGGTTCCGAGCGCATCGTCTTGGTGTCGGCGCCGGGGAAGGAATCGATCCTGCGGCACTTTCGCCGCGACGCCGAGCTCGAGTCGTTTCTGGAGCGCGCCGGTAGGACGCAATCGCTGGCGATGGTTCGCCACGCTGGCACCCTGGCAACGGTCGATGCGGTGATGCAGCCTGAGCCGCTGGGCGTCGGGCACGCCATTTTGCAGGCCAGCCCCTTGGTCGGTGAAGGACCGTTCGGGGTCATGTTCCCGGACGACTTCATCGTCGCCCAGGTGCCGGTGTTGGAGCAGCTACGGCGGGTGCACGAGCAGTACGGTGGAATCGTCATCGCGGTGGAGCGCGTACCGCACGATGAGATCGAGCGCTACGGGGTCATCGACGGTGAGCAGGTGGACGGGAATGTGGTTCGCGTGTCCGACCTGGTCGAGAAGCCAGCCAGGGATCGGGCACCCAGCGACCTGGCGATCGTCGGGCGCTACATTCTGCCTGGCGAGATCTTCAGGATTCTGGCCGACACCCCGGCTGGGGTGGGCGGCGAGATCCAGATCACCGATGCAATCCGCGCTGCGCTCACCGGCCTGCCGTGCCACGCGGTGGTGTTCGAGGGTCAACGCTTCGACTGTGGAAGCAAGCTCGGGTTTCTGCAGGCGACGATCGAGGTGGCGCGACGCCACGAGGATCTGGGGGCGGAGTTCTCGCGCTATCTGGAGCAAGTCTCCGGGCAGGGCCGGCCTGCCTAGGAGGCCGTGGGAGCCCATGTCGGAATGCGAGACAGCACGCGGCTGCTATACTTTTTTGTCGCGCGGCTTCTTGCGCGAACTCCCCCCCAACAGCAGTGAGATCGTCATGCCGATCTATGAGTACGAGTGCCGCAAGTGTGGCCATCGCTTCGAGCGCATCCAGAAGTTCTCGGATCGCAAGGTGCGTACGTGCCCGGAGTGCAAAGGACGCGTCGACAGGCTGCTGCACGCTCCCGCTATCCAGTTCAAGGGCTCGGGCTGGTACGTGACCGACTACTCGGACAAGGGGAAAGCGAGCTCCAAGCAGGCCAAAGAGGAGAGCGAGGCGCCGAAGTCCGAATCCAAGACCTCGGCCAAGAAGGACAACAAGGACAAGAAGTCGTCGTCCGACTGATCGCCGGATCACGGCCAGCACGTTACTGCTTACCCCTTGGCGTCCATCCAGTTGTCGCCCACGCCGATCTGTACCTCCAGCGGGACGTCGAGCTCGATTGCGCCTTCCATCTCTTCCTTGACCGCTGTGCGCACCTCCTCGAGCTCGGACTCCGGTACCTCCAGAACCAGCTCGTCGTGCACCTGTATGATCATTGCCGCGTTCAGCCCGCTTTCGCCCAATCGCTGGTGCAGGTTGACCATGGCGAGCTTGATCAGGTCGGCGGCAGTGCCTTGGAGCGGAGTGTTGACGGCGATTCGCTCACCGAACGACCGGGTCATCGGACGGCCGCTCTGAAGCTCGGGTAGGTGCCGGATCCGGCCCAGCAGGGTACACACGTAGCCCCTCTCCTTGGCCTCGGTGATGGTCTTCTCCAGGTACGCCTTGACCTGCGGAAAGGCGCCGAAGTAGCGGTCGATAAAGCCGCGCGCATCCTTGGGCGTGATGCCGAACTCGCGGGCCAGACGCTGTGGTCCCATGCCGTACAGCACGCCGAAGTTGATCACCTTGGCGCGATCCCGTTGTTCGTGCGTGACCTGTTCGGGTGCCACACCGAAGATCTCGGCCGCGGTGGCGCGATGGATGTCGAACCCCTCGCGGAAGCCCTGTGCCAGGGCCGGGTCGCCCGACAGGTGCGCCATGATCCGCAGCTCGATCTGCGAGTAATCGGCGGTCAGCAGCACGCAACCGTCGGCGGGAATGAAGGCGCGGCGGATCTGGCGTCCGGTCGCCGTACGGATCGGGATGTTCTGCAGGTTGGGATTGCTGCTCGAGAGCCTTCCGGTCGCCGCGACGGCCTGATCAAACGATGCGTGGACCCGTCCGCTCTTCGGGTTCACGTACTGCGGCAGCGCGTCCAGATAGGTACTCTTGAGCTTGGAGAGCTCGCGGTACTCCAGAATCTGGCGGGCGATCGGATACTCCTGAGCCAGCGTCTCGAGGATCTCCGCCTTGGTCGACCGGCCGCCGGTGGCAGTCCGGCTGCCGGCGGGGAGCTCGAGCTTGTCGAACAGAATCTCTCCCAGTTGCTTGGGCGAGTTGAGATTGAACCGGCCGCCTGCGGTCTCGAAGATCTGCGCCGTGAGGGCGTCGATCTCAGCGCCGAAACGCTCCGCTAGCTGGTTGAGCCACGACACATCGATGCGGACACCACGCCTTTCCATGGCGGCCAGCACCCCCATCAGCGGCATTTCGATGTTGGCGAGCAGGTCCGCCAGTTGTGGCTGTGCCGCGAGCTCGGCTTGTAGCGTTGGGCTCAACGCTAGGGCCGCGTCCGCGCGCCCGGCCGCGTACCTCGCCGCTTCGGGCGGGGGTACGGTCTCGAAACCCGATTTCTTGCCGGGCAGAACGTCTTTGGCAACTGTCAAGCGGAGATGAAGGACATCGAGCGCCAGGGCATCGAGAGCATGGCTCTGGCGCGTCGGGTGCAGAACATAGGAGCCGAGCATGGTGTCGAGCGCCGGCTCGATGCCGTCGATGCCGTGGCGTTGGAGCAAGATCAGCACCTGCTTGAGATCGTGGCCTATGAGATCGGCGCCGCCCCGCAGCAGTGGCTCCAGAAGCTGCAGGCATTCCTGCACGCGCATTGCGTTATCGGCTCCAAGCCCCTGGTGACCCAGTGGCACGTAGGCGCCGCTGCTCTGCGCCCAGCTCAGGGCCACCCCGACGATGCGAGCACGCATTGGCTCGCCGTGGTCGGTGAGCAGCTCGAGGGCAAACCGTCCTGCCGTGTGGATTGCCGCGATCGCCTTCTGTAGCTGTTCGGCGTCGGCGATGACCTCGTACGTAGTGTCCGACTCGCTCGGCGCCTCGGCGAACTCATCGACCAGACGCCGGAAACCAAGCTCGGCGAAAAGCTCGCGACAGGCAGCGGCGTCGGGCTCTTGCACCCGCATTGCGTCCAAGTCGAGCTCGACCTCGAGATCCCGATACACGGTCGCGAGTCGCTTGGACAGGTGCGCCTGCTGGGCGTACTCGGCTAGATTGCGGCCGTATTTGTACTTCGCTAGATCCTCGGCGTGCGCGACCGCGTTTTCTAGCGTGCCATAAGTCTGCAGCAGCTCGAGCGCCCGCTTGGGCCCGATCCCGGGGACCCCCGGAATGTCGTCTACGCTGTCGCCCATCAGCCCCAGCAGATCGGTAATGCGCTCGGGCGGCACACCGTACTTGCGTTCCACTTCCGCCGGGTCGTACACGTGCCGGCCAGTGCGCTCGCTGAGCACAGACACCTGCTCGGTTACCAGCTGCATCAAGTCCTTGTCCTCGGACACGATCGTGGTCCGTAGACCCGCCGCCTCCGCTCTTGTTGCCAGCGTGCCGATCACGTCGTCGGCCTCGTACGGTGGCACCATCAGCACCGGAATCCCGAACGCTTCGCACACCCGCTTGATATAGGGAAACTGGACCTTGATGTCGGCGGGCGTCTCAGGGCGGCTTTTCTTGTAGTCGGCGAACTGCTGGTGGCGAATGGTGGGCCCCGGCGGGTCGAACACGGCGGCGCAATACGTCGGCTTCTCCACCTGCAGCAGCTTGCGCAACATGGTAGTGAAGCCGTACGTCGCGTTGGTGGGCACGCCGGCCGAGTTGGTCAGCTCAGGGAGTGCGTGGTAAGCACGGAAGATCTGACTGGAGGCGTCGATGAGGCAGAGGCGTTCGGCGGCCATGAGCTTTCAGCGGGTGCGAGAGGGCCCGGTTGGCGGGCGAACGCGATGCTACAGTGCGGTGCCCACGAGTGCCAGTCGCGGCAAAGCCGCTTACCGGACCTCTATCGACAGCATTTCACGGCCACCTAAACCATGTTTTGGCCACTGTGGCTCAACAATGACCATGTCCGCCCGGTGAGCCGTGTGAGCGTGCCCA
This sequence comes from Acidobacteriota bacterium, assembly GCA_022571615.1. GTDB lineage: Bacteria > Acidobacteriota > UBA890 > UBA890 > WLXD01 > JACZXM01. The sequence continues at coordinate 4,340 of JACZXM010000012.1, forward strand.
CAGAGGTAGCTCGCGCCGTTGCGCGCCGCTACAATGGGCGGCACGATTTGATCAGCGAGTCACCCGCGAGCGTCCTCACACCGATCACCAAGGAAGCGATTGGCCTGAGTTGACCCTGTTTGTTGGCTGGTGTTAGATTCGGGCCATCCTACCCCTGCGGATCATCATGTCGAACACATTGCGGACATCGCGCAACTCGGACCGCGTGCTGCGCGTCGTAGCGCTGGTCGTTCTTGCCGCCGGCGTGTCGACCAACGCGCTTGCACAGGTTGCCGCGGCGCAACCGGTGCAGACGCTCCAGGGCACGGTGCAGGACGCTCGTGGAGTTCCTTTGCTCGGTGCGTTCATCGCCGTCATCGCGCTCGGGTCCGACCAGCCTTCGGCGGTCGTGGTGACCGACTCGCGCGGCGACTTCCAGGTGCGCAACCTGCGCGCCGGGATGTACTCGCTGCTGGTGGGCAGCCTGGGATTCACCGGCACTCTCTTGCAGGGGATCAATGTTCCGACCGCCGCTCCCATCAGCCTGCAGCTCGAACCTAGCGACGGGCGCACGCTGCCGGCCTTCGACGTTCCGCTCGACCTTAGCTGGGCGCTGCGCTCGAGCAAGCGCGACGTGCTGCGGCAATCCGATGCCACGCTGGTAAGCGACGCTGGCGATGTCGTCTCTGATAGGGCGGGCTTCTGGGCCCCTTCGGTCGCCGCCGCTGGAGATGTCGCGCCGGTTGTCGGCGAGTTCCGGCTCTGGAGCGTCACCACGGCGGGTGACCACCAGAGTGTGGGTGTCACGTCTTTGGCGCTTGGAAGTAAGAACAGCTGGGATCTGACGGCTCATGTCGGGGATCGGGGCTCGATCTGGGCATCGAGCAGCTTCAACTGGTCGTTCGGTTCTGCACACTCCGTTGGCGTCGGTTTCGGGTACGTAGGCGGAAACTTCGGTCTGCTCGAACAAGTCGGTGTCGATGCGGAGGTTCACGACAACTGGATCGGCCGCTTCGAGGCGCGCGACACCTGGCAGGTGAGCAGGCCGCTTTCGGTGTCCTATGGCGTTCGCTACGAGCACCACAACTATCTGGCCGAGAACGCGCTGCTGTCGCCGAGCATCGAGATCGCGTTCACGCCGCTCGCCGACACGCGCTTATTCACGGGCGTCGCATACACCTCCGAGGGTCTCGATCTGGCGCGTCAAGATGCTGGCTTCGAGATCCTGTCGCTGCTGGGGCAGACCAACCTGCGGCTTGCCGACACCGGCGACGTGAACCCGCAGCGTACGTTGCGCTACCACCTGGGGTTGGAGCAAAGAATCGGGCAGGCGCATGTGAGCGTGAAGGCCTACTACTACGACATGACCGACGAGCTGCTCGGGGTTTACGTCTCGGACCGAAGCGGCTCCAACAGCTACCTGTTGTTGAACGTTGGCGACGCCAACGCGCGCGGCTTCGAGCTCGGCGTGGCCGGCGAGCTGATGGACGCTGTTTCGGGACAGATCACGTACGCGTTCCGTGATCGCGATACCGAGTACGAGCTGCCGAGCCCCGATTTGGTTGCGGTCATGGGCGCCGACTTCGGTGGTTGGAGCGTGCAACAGACCCACGAGTTGCAGGCCTCGGTCTCGGCCGAGCTGGCCCCCTCGCACACCCAGGTAGTGGCGAGCTACAACTGGCGCCGTGGGATGCCGGTGGTGCGCGACGGCGAGGTGACCGACGAGTACGGTCGCCTCGATGTCCAAGTGCGGCAGCTGCTGCCGTTCCGGGGGCTGCAGACCGAATGGTCGGCCATGCTGCACGTGCGGAATCTGTTGGGGCCCAACGAGTACGACGGTCTGTTCAACGTTTCCTTGGCCGAGCTGATGGGCCTCACGCGCGGAATCGCGGGAGGCTTGGCGGTTCGTTTCTAGCAGCCCGCGCCACTTCTGCCACGGGCTGCCAGGTGTGTGGAGGTGTAGTACGGCGGTCCGCCCCCTCAGGGCGAAGCAGGGGACGCGCCGCGGGATGAGAAACAGGGTGACGGCGAGGGAGGGACCCCTCGCCGTTTTTTGCGCGACTTCGGAAAATTGGATATATTATCCATAATATTGGATCATCGAGTGACAAATACCGTCATGGCAGCGTGTAAATGCTTCGGATAAACGAGAAAAAACTCAGACCTCGAACGGTCGGTTTGGTACGGAGTTTGCGACACTTGTTTCACTGCCTACGGCGTGCGTCCTGAACCCTGAATGACAGCGCGATGAGCCAGCCGACACAGCGATTCGATACCCTGCAGATCGTGGGGCTGATTGCGCTCACCGGGATGCTGTTGTTTCTCGGTGTGATCTCGTTTGCCAACCAGTTGTCGTGGCGCGAGCCCACCGATGGTGTGGTCTGGGAGCTGCGTGGGGATCGCGTCGTCGCGATCGATGTCGCGCCGGAGGGCAGCGGCGCCAAAGCGGGCATCCGCGAGGGCGATCGGCTGGTCGCCATGGACGGGCGCCCGCCGCTGCACCCGGACGTGGTCGAGATGATGCTGTTCGCGCACGATGTGGGCGAGATGATCGAGTACCAGGTCGCGCGGGGAGCCGAACCGACCCCGGTGATGGTCGTGGTCGGCGGTCGGGAGGTCGACAACAGCACCACTTTCTACCTCGCCTTCGTTGGCCTGGCGTTCCTGGTCGTGGGCGTGTTCGCGCTGTTGCGGCAGCCTGATGCCCCGGCGCGCCGGTACTTTGTACTCGCGGTTGGCTTCTACGCGTTGCTGGCCCTGTCTCCGACCACGCGCGATGCCGACCCGTTCAACAAGATCATCTACTGGCTCGACCAGATCGCCCGTGACCTGTTGCCGGCTTTGTTCATCTACTTTGCGTTGACCTTTCCGCGCCCGAAGAAAGAGTTCGAGCAGAACCGCGCCCCGATCCTGCTGGCGATATTCACCCCGGCTGCAGTCCTGATGACCGTCAACGTGCTGGCATTGCACGGTGCACAGTGGCTTGGCCTCACATCCATCGGCGCAGACCGCCTCTTCCAACTGGGTGGACGCGCCGAGCTGATCTACTTCGCCGCCGCGATCGCACTCGGGATTCTGGCACTGGCCCATACCTTCAAGACGGCTACGGCTCCGCTCGAGCGCATGCGACTCAAATGGCTCGTCGGTGGTGTTGCACTCGGCTTCCTTCCCTTTCTGGTGATTTACGTACCGATGACGGTTCTGGGCGTGCGGAGCCTGGCGCTGACCAATATCGCGGTACTGCCGCTGATGCTCGTGCCCCTGTCATTCGGCTACGCGGCGGTCGGATTCCGGCTCTGGGACGTCGAGGTGATCCTCAAGCGCGGCGTGATCTACGCCCTCGCCAGCCTCTTGGTCCTGGGTGTCTATCTGTCTAGCCAATGGAGCCTGGCGCGACTGCTGGGACCGGACGCGCAGGTGGTCCAGACCGCAGCCCTCCTCGCTACTCTGGCGGCGGCGATGGCGTTTGCGCCGCTGCGCGACAAGCTGCAGGATCTTGCCGACCGACTCTACTATCGCGGCAGCTATCGGGCGCGGCGCACGCTGATGGACTTCGGGCGCGAGCTCAACAGTGAGACCGATTTGGCGCGACTGGTCGACCTGCTGGTGGTGCGGGTGCGCGAGACACTCGGTGTGGGCCGAGTGGCGGTGCTGCTGCGCGTGCAGGAGAAGGATCACCTCCGGATCGTCCCGCGGAGCGGGCGCCTGAACGAGGGGCGCAAGCTGTCCTCGAACTTCTCCCAGTTCGTGGCCGGTGCCCTGGCCAAGCGCGAGATGCTGTATGTGGACGACTTGTCGGGTCTGCTAGAGGAGTTCCCATACGACCGCGAGGTACTGGAGTCAGAGGACCTGGCCTATTTCCTGCCGCTCGAGGTCAAGGGTGACATCATCGGGGTATTGGCTCTGGGGCGGAAGCTCTCGGGTGATTTCCTTTCCACCGAAGATCTCAAGGTACTCCAGCCACTGGCGGCTCACGTCGCGCTGGCCATCGACAACGCGCTCCTGTACCGCGAGGTGAAGCGACGCGCCCGCGAGTTGGAGCAGCTCAAGACCTACAGCGAGAACATTATCGAGAGCATCAAGGGTGGCGTCATGGTGCTCGATGACGCCGGCGTCGTGTTGTCGTGGAACCGCTCGCTCGAGCACATCTATGGGATCGCCCCCGAGATGGCGATCGGTAAGCCGGTGCGCGAGCTGTTCCCGCTGAATTTTCTGGAGATCCTCAACGAGGCGCGCGCCAAAGTGCATCGTGGCCTGGAACCGTTGACGTCCGCCTACCGCATTGCGCTCCGTACCCGGGGCGGCGAGGATCGGGTCGTCACGCTGTCGATGGCACCGTTGCTCGGCGACGGCGACGGCGACGGGGAGGGAGCGCAGAGCACGGTCATCATCATCGATGACGTGACCGAGCGCACCGAGCTCGAGTCGCAGCTCCGGCAGGCCGAGAAGCTCAGTTCGATCGGGCTGCTGGCCGCCGGCGTGGCGCACGAAGTCAACACGCCACTGACCGGCATCTCCAGCTACGTGCAGATGCTCCAGCGCAAGATGCCCGAGACGGACCCCCGCCGCGCGATCCTCGAGAAGATCGAGAAGCAGACCTTCCGAGCTTCGCAGATCGTCAACAACCTGCTGAATTTCTCACGCCAGGACACGGGAGAGCTTCGTCGAGTCGACCTGAACGATGTGGTTCACGACACGCTGGCGCTGGCCGAGATCCAGCTCCGAAGGCAGAACATCCGCGTCAGCACGGAACTCGACGAAGACGTCGTCCCGGTCATGGGCGACCCGATCAAGTTGCAACAGGTGCTCATGAACTTGGTCCTCAACGCGCGCGACGCCATGCCCGAGGGTGGAGAGCTGAGGATCATGACGCGGCAACGCAACGGCGACGCGATTCTTCAGGTGCACGATACTGGCTCCGGGATCTCCCAGGAGCACATCGACAAGGTCTACGATCCCTTCTTCACCACCAAGGGGGTCGGCAAGGGAACCGGGCTCGGGCTGTCGGTGAGCTACGGGATCATCCAGGAGCACCGCGGCACGATCACGGTCGAGAGTGATCCCGGCCACGGCACGACGTTCAGGATTTCGCTCCCCGCTAGCGAGGCCGACACCGCCCACGCCGCTGCAAGCTGAGAGCTGTCTGCCGTCGCGGACGGCGATGGGGGGAGGGGGACATTTGTCTAGCAAGCAGGCCATCCTCGTCATCGATGACGAGCCGATCATGCAGGAGATCCTCGCCGACTTTCTGGGGGAGGAAGGATACGAGGTCGACATCGCCAGCTCTGGCGAGGAGGGCGTCGAGATCGCACGGACCAAACCGTACGACTGTGCCATCGTCGATCTGATGATGCCCGGTATCGACGGCATCCAGACCACCCAGGCGCTCAAGGAGCTCGACGCGACGCTGCCGGTGATCATGATCACGGCGTTTGCCTCCGTGGAGTCCGCGGTGGAGGCGATGAAGCGCGGTGCCCACGAGTACATCACCAAGCCGTTCAAGAACGACGAGGTGCTGCTGGTGGTGCAGAACGCGATCAAGCAGCGCGAGCTGGAGATCGAAGTCCGCAGCCTGCGCCGTGCGCTGCGCGACAAGTATCGGTTCGAGAACATCGTTGGCAAGAATCGCAAGATGCAGGAGGTCTACGCGCTCATCGCGCAGGCGGCGCCCTCCCGATCGACGATCCTGATCCAGGGAGAGAGCGGGACTGGCAAGGAACTGGTGGCGAAGGCGATCCATGCCAACAGCCCGCGCACCGACAAGGCGTTCGTGACCGTAAACTCCGGGGCCATGCCGGCGGATCTGCTCGAGAGCACGCTCTTCGGCCACGTCAAGGGGGCGTTCACCGGCGCGGTCGCCAGCAAGAAGGGGCTGTTCGAGGTCGCCCACGGCGGCACGATCTTCCTCGATGAGATCGGCACCGTGGCGCCCGAGGTCCAGGCCAAGCTGCTGCGGGTGCTGCAGGAACGGGAGTTCATGCGCGTCGGAGGGGTGGAGACCATCAAGGCCGACGTACGCATCATCGCTGCCACCAACGTCAACCTACGTCAGCTTGTCGCCGAAAAGCTCTTTCGCGACGATCTCTACTACCGTCTCAACGTCATCACCGTCAACCTGCCTCCACTGCGTGAGCGCCCCGACGACATTCCCCTGCTGGCGCATCATTTCATCGACAAGTACACCCGCGAGAACGAGCGCAACGACATCACGCTGTCGCAGGAAGCGCTCGATGTCCTGCGCAGCTTCCATTGGCCTGGCAACGTCCGCGAGCTCGAGAACGCCATCGAGCGCGCCGTGGTCCTGGCGCCGCCCGACGGCCTGATCCGCGCGGAGTTGGTGCAGGAGTACATCGATTCCGGCAGCTTCGACCACTCGCAGATGCCCAGCCCCCCGATCGGGAGCGTCTCCCTCAAGGAGATGGTCTGGGAGTTTCAGAAAAACCTCATCATCCGCGCGCTCGACCAGGCCGACTGGGTACAGAAAGACGCCGCGGCGCTGCTCAACGTCAAGCCCACCACCCTCAACGAGATGATCAAGCGCTACGGCATCCGCGACGCCCAGCGCGAGCAGGTGTAACCAAGACGCTTCACGCTTCCACCCCGGTCTGCCAGCTACAGCATGAACAGGTACGTGAACTTGAAGATGATCGCGCGGTTGGCCGGGAGGGTGCCGTCGCCGGTCTGCCAGTCCTGATTGTAGACCAGGAAGACGTCGGCGCCTGGCTTGTAGATCCAGTTCAAGCGGCTGTTGAGGGTGAGCAGATCCGCGGCGTCGCTGTACTGGACGAAAGTGTTCCAGAACAGGTTGGGTGAGAACGCAAAGTTGATACGCTGGGCCACGATGTTGGTGCTGAACGATCCCTCGGGCAGATCGACGTTGTTGAAGCTCCAGTTGGTCTCGGCCGAGAGATGTCGGCCGAGGCGGAGCGTCAGCTCGCTGGTTCCCTGGAATCGATTGCCGCTCCAGAAGCGGCCCTTGGTGTAGAAACCGAAGAACGAGACTGGCCGGCTGCCATCGGTGCGGACGAAAATCCCCAGGTCGGTGAAGTTGTAGTCGCCCGGTTGCAGGCTCACGCCGGGGAAGATCTCGAACGAATCGAACAGCCGCTCGAAGTTGTAGTTCGCGAACAAGGTCACCCGGTCTCCCGAGCGCAGGTCGAAGCCGAAGAACCGCAAGGTCGAGTTCACGGTCTCGAGCGTGCCGTCGGTGCGGGTGGTGATCGTGGTGCGCTGGTTGAAGGTGAGGTTGCGGACCCCCAGGTTATTGGAAGGCCGGGGCTCGAAATCGACGTTGTGGCTGTAGCGTCGGATGCCGCCACGTAGCAGGAACCCCATCTCCGGGTTGAAGTCGTCGCTGATCGCCTGCACCGACAGGTTGGCGCGCCAGACTCGCCCACGCCAGGCGCCGCCGGCACTGCCGGCCCACCCGGTGCTCGACCCGCCGCCATCTCGGCTGGTGATGAAGAAGCCGTTGAAGTTCAGTCGCCGTGTGGGGTTGATGTCGGCGTCGACGCCGAACACGCGGTTCCAGTTGTCGCCGTCGATCTGCTTGTTGGTGAAGATGGCGCCGATGAACGAGCGCGACCCTAGATTGCGCTTGAACCGCACCACACCCCAGTTGGTGGAAGGCTCGAAGCTGTCCTCATCAAGAAGCTTGCTGTCGGTTTGCACGTCGAGCAAGCCGAAATTCCAGCCTCCGACGCGGCCGGTGAACCGCCCACCGACGGCGATGGGAATGATCTCCCCCTCTGCGATGCCGATACGCCGGGAGTGGAAGATCTTCAGGAGCGGGGGACGGAAGCCGGAACGACGGCCGGATGAACCGAACTCGAAGATCCCCGCGTTCTCGAGGAAAAACTCACGCTTCTCTGGGAAAAAAAGTGAGAATCGTGTCAGGTTGACGCGCTGGTTGTCGGCCTCGACCTGCGCGAAGTCGGTGTTGACGGTCAGGTCGAGCGTCAGGTTGTCGGTGATTCCCCAGCGCAACAGATCGAGCCCACCGTCGAGCTGCTCACCCGGGCTCCCATCCGGGTCCAGGTAGTCTTTGCCGGTGCTCGCCACGGCGAAGGGCTTGATCCTGAGGTTCAAGCCGGGCTGCAAGCCACGCATGCCCGCCAGCGAGCCGGCGAGCGAGATGCGGAACAGATTGGCGTCGAGCCCGACCGGGGCCCAGTACGCCTCCTCGTTCTTGCGCCGGATCAGGCGGCGGACGTTCAGCCCCCAGCTGTCGGTCTCGGGGTCGAACCGGAGAGTCGAAAACGGGATCGCGATCTCCACGCTCCAGCCCTGATCGGTGATCTGGGCGGCGGCGCGCCAGACGCCATCCCACTCGAAATTGGCATTGCCCTCGTTCTCGATCAGGGCATCGGCGCGCGCCCCGGTCGGGTTGGTCTCGAAATAGAACGCGTTGCGGCGGTCGTGGAAGGTATCAAGAACGATGCCGATCGAATCGTCGTTACGGAACGCGCCGCCGCTGCCACCGAAGCCGCCGCCGCCGCCCTCTCCGTCGCGTCGCATCTCCTTGGCCACGATTGCGGACGGGTCGGAGTCGAAGGCCATGATCCCCAAATACAGCGTCTTGCCATCGGAGGCGACACGAACCTCGGTTCGCTCGGTGGCAGCGTCGCCCGGATCAGGCTGCCGCTGCACGAAACCGGTTCCGGAATCGGCACGTTGCCAAAAGGGCTCGTCCAGACGCCCATCGAGGCGGACCCGCTCCTGAATGCTCAGCGCCTCGATGGCCGGCCGCTCGGGGGCAAGCTGGCTCTCCTGCGGGGTCGCTATGGCAACCGGCGCAGGGAGCGAGCCGCTTGCGAGGAGGCCGCCGAGCATGGCGGCGCGTAGACGGGTGGCGAGACACAAGCGTGTGGGTGGCATTGGCACGGGCGCGGTTGAACGTCGATGGGATGACGACGCCGCGGGGACCCCAGAACTTACCATGTCGTGCGGGTGGTCTCTGACCGCCGTCCGTGAGCGAGAGCACGACCTGCCGAGTTGCGTCCGGGGGCGCACAGGCCGAGCTTGCAGTCAGCGGGCGCGGCGCGGCACGTAGATTTGCCGTCCGGCTTCCATGGCGTCCACCTGTGCCATCAGATCGTCGAAGTCCTCGGCATCGCGCACGAAGTCGATCTCGGTGGTGTTGATCACCAACAGCGGAGTCTCGTCGTACTGCAGGTAGTAGTGGGAGTAGGCCTGGTTGACGGCCTCGAGGTATTCGTAGGAGATATGGTGCTCCTCGGCGCGGTCGCGCCGGCGCACACGCTGCACCAGGACGTCGGTGGAGCCTTGCAGATACACCACCAGGTCGGGGCGCGGTACCTGCGGGGCCAGCACTGCGTACAGCTTCTCGTACAACAGCAACTCGCTGTCGCTGAGCGTGAGGTGGGCGAATACGCGGTCCTTCTGCAGCGTGAAATCTGCCACTGTGAAACGAGAGAACAGGTCGCTTTGGCGCGCCTGGGTCAACAGTTGGTAGCGCGACAGGAGGAAATACAGCTGGGCCTGGAACGCGGCACCGACATCCTCACGGTAGAACGACTCCAGGAACGGGTTGTCCACGTCCTCGAGGATCTTGGTCGCCCCGAGGTGCTCGACCATCAGGTTCACCATGCTCGTCTTGCCGACGCCGATCGGCCCATCCAGCGCGATGTAGTTCTTCGGCATCAGTCTCTCAGCGTCCCGCGAACTCGGATGGTGGGGGAGCCAGCAACCATACCCGTTCGTCTCGGTGAAGCTGCGCGAGCAGTTCCCCGACGCTTCTTGCCAGGAGGGGATGAAGAGCACTGGGCGCGATCTCCACCAGCGGTTCGAGCACGAACCGACGCTCGTGCATCCGCGGGTGCGGGATCGCCAAACTCGGCCCATCGACCACCAGCTGATCATAAAGCAGAACGTCGAGATCCAGGGACCTGGCCTCCAGCAGCCCGTGGTAGAAGTGGCGGGACTCGCAACCGCCACGGGCTGCTTGCTCGGGAGCCTGTCGGCACCGACCGCAGCGCCGCTCGACCTGCAGGCACAGCTCCAGCAACCGCTCTGGCGCCGGCGGGTCGGTCACTTCAGCGACGCAATTCAGAAACCACGGCAGGTCCGGGTCGCCGACCGGCTCGGTCAGATAGATCGACGAAACCGTGCTGATACGGATCCCGGCGGCGGCAAGCTCACGCAACCCCTGTAACAGCCACGCTGCACGGTCGCCTTGGTCCGACCCCAACCCGAGATAGGCGTTTTTCAAGCGGTGACTCCCGTACGCGATCGCGGTGAGAGAGCCCGCGCCAGGCGTTCACGCCCGCGGACTGTAGCGCTCAGGTGATTCAAGGTCGGCGTCCCTCCGTTATACTGCCGAGACTGCCAGAGTTTCCGAGCTCTTGCCCGGCTCGCAGCCCTTCAGTGTGTGTTCATGGCCGACTTATTCTCCAAGATCGAAGATCGTAGCGCCCACGTATGCGTGGTCGGTCTCGGCTATGTGGGCCTGCCGCTGGCGGTGGCGTTCGCCGAGGCCGGCTTCAGGGTCACGGGGTTCGATGTCGACACCGAGAAGGTCGCTAGAATCCGGGCTGGGGAGTCGTATATCCCGGACATCCCGAGCCGACAGCTCGCGCGGCAGGTGCGCGAAGGTAGGCTCGATGCCACCGGCGAAGCCGCGATCCTGGGCGATGTCGATTCGGTGCACATCTGCGTGCCCACGCCGCTGAGCAAGACCCGGGATCCCGATGTCTCCTATGTGATCGCTGCTGCCGATCTGGTGGCCGAGCACTGGCACCCGGGGATGCTGATCGTGCTCGAGAGCACGACCTATCCGGGGACCACCGAAGAGGTCATGCTGCCGCGCTTCCAAGACGGTGGCCGAGTGGTCGGGCGCGACTACTTCCTGGCCTTTTCGCCGGAGCGCATCGACCCCGGCAACGAAGTCTACACGCTGGCCAACACGCCCAAGGTGATCGGCGGTGTCACTCCCGAGTGTGCCCGCGCGGCCAAGGCCCTTTACCGCACCATCGTCGACAACGTCCACATGGTCTCCTCGCCTCGGTCGGCCGAGCTGGTCAAGCTGCTCGAGAATACGTTCCGCGCGGTCAACATCGCGCTCGCCAACGAGATGGCGATCATGTGCGATCGGCTCGGCATCGACACCTGGGAGGTCATCGAGGCGGCCGCGACCAAGCCGTTCGGCTTCATGCCCTTTTACCCCGGTCCGGGGCTGGGTGGGCACTGCATTCCGATCGATCCTCACTATCTGACCTGGAAGGTTCGCACCCTCGACTACAACGCGCGACTGATCGAGATCGCCGCGGAGATCAACTCGGAGATGCCCAAGTACGTTGTTGGCAAGGTTGTCGACGCGCTCAACGAGCGAGAGCGGAGCGTCAAGGGCTCGCGCATCCTGGTCATCGGAGTAGCCTACAAGCGCGACGTCGATGACACTCGCGAATCGCCCTCGCTGGAGATCATGCAACTGCTCATGAAAAAGGGAGCGCAGGTGGATTTCGCAGATTCCCATGTTTCCGTCCTCGGTGAGCAGGCTGGCTTTGATCCCGCGCTCGAAGCGGTTGACGGCCTTCCCCAGATCTGCGCCGACTACGACTGCGTCGTCGTGGGTACCGACCACTCGGGCATCGACTGGGACGCGGTGGTCGAGAGATCACTGCTGGTGGTCGACACGCGCAACGTGGCCAAGGGCAACCCGGCGCCCAACATCGTTCGGCTCTAGCAGGCCGTGGTGGAGGTGTGATGGGTCGGGCAGCCGCGGGCGACAACCACAAGGTCGTGGTCAGCAACCGCCGCGCCCGCAAGGACTACGAGATCCTCGAGACCTACGAGGCGGGAATCGCGCTGATCGGCGCCGAGGTGAAGTCGCTGCGCCAGGGAACGGCTCACCTCAAGGACGCCTACGCCTCTATCCTGAGCAACGAGGTGTGGCTGCACAACATGTACATTGGCCCCTACGCGCCGGCCGGCAAGCACCACCAACACGATCCCGAGCGCGCCCGCAAGCTACTGTTGCACCGGCGCGAGATCGATCGCCTGATCGGCAAGGTGGTCGAGAAAGGACTGACCCTGGTGCCGCTGCGGGTCTATTTTCACAAAGGTCGAGCCAAGGTGGAGCTGGCGGTGGCCCGGGGCAAGCGCTTGTACGACAAGCGCGAGAGCCTCAAGCGGGAGGCGGTGCGGCGGGAGATCGAACAGGCGTTGCGGAGGAGGAGATAAGCAGAGGGGAAGGGCTTCTTAGCGACTGCTAACGTCCCGCGAAGGGCTCAGGAACGGCGCCATGCTGATCGTTCGGGTAGGCGCAGCGGCGGCGGCGCAGGCGGCGTATCGGTGCTGTCGTCGTGGGTGGCTTTGAACGAGCCCGCGACGTGTGTGAACTCCAGCAAGCCGCCGTCTCATCTGGCTTGACAGGCCCCGCCAGGCGACCGCTTGGCCGGCGGTTAGCGAAGGAGCCGTCGCTTCGATCGGGCGTCGCCGGCGATGAACGCCTCGCGCTTGACGATCGGCTCCTCCTTCGCGGACAGCACGATGATCGGCACGCGAGCGGTGCCGGCGTCCGCGCGCCACGCGCGGACCAGATCGCGGCCGTCGATCTCCGGCATCACGAGATCCTGCAGGATGACCGTCGGCTTCACGTCACGCGCGACCGCCATCGCCCGGTGCGCGTCGGTGCAAACATGCAGGTCGATGTCATGTTCGCTGCGCAGCGCGCGGCGGATCACCTCGCCGACGAACGGTTGATCGTCGACGAGAAGGACCGATAACCCCGATTCAAGACAATCCGAGGCATTATCACCGCTCGATTCTTTCATAAATACAGTTTCAAACGCCGAT
>JACZXM010000374.1 GCA_022571615.1 Acidobacteriota bacterium
CATCGGTACCAGGATGGAGCTGTCGACCGATTCGGCCAGGGGGGCGACCCGTTTGAATAACGTCTGGCCCTGGTAGGTGAAGGCCAGGTCGGCGCCAGCTGCCGCAGCACGCCGGGCGATGCCCCAGGCGATCGAGCGATTGTTGGCCACGCCGACGATCAGACCTCTCTTGCCGGCCAGCAGGTTCGGGGTTTCAAAGTCGGTCATGGGTGCGTCCTTGGTGGGCTCGACGGGGTGTACCTTCGGCGCGGCCAGGAGACGTGATCGAAGCGAGTCAGGATGAGCGCTTGCCGGGCTTAGTGGCCTTCTTCTTGGGTCGGCTCTTACCGTGGCTGCCCTTGAAAATCTTCCCTCGCTTGGTGCGTCTGTCGCCCCTACCCATCGCTAGCTCCTTGGTGATCTCGATTGCGATTCCAGAAACCACAGAGAATAGCTCATCAGCTGCTGAAGCGATCCCGCTCCGCCGGGTGCAGGGCATCGGGAGTCCATGGTTCAGCGGCCCTCGAGAACTCGCCGTAGCAGATCCGGCCGGTCGGTAAACATGCCGTCAACCCCGAGATCCAGAAGCCGCTGCATCGATTCTGCGGTGTTGACAGTGTAGGGGTGGACCCACAAACTGACCTCGTGAGCGGCGGCCACCAGCGGCTCATCGACATCGTGTTGCTCGGGGCCGATGCCTGTCGCATACGCACGTGCCTGCTCGAGGCTTTGCCGAATGGATGCGCTGGTCTCACCGTCGGGCACCAGTTGGACCAGGGGGAGGCCCGGGTGAAGGGCGCGAATCCGAATCAGGCTCGCGGCGTAGAAGGACTGGATGATGATGCGATTCGTTTCCGGCTCGGTGAGCAGGCCGTGCTGCCCCAATAGCCGCAACAGCTCCTCCTCCATGCCCGGGGCTGCCTCCGGGTTCTTGGTCTCGATGTAGTAACGGGTACCGAGCCCGTAGCGCTCGAGAACCTGCCGGAGCGTCGGGATCGCCAGGCCGACGAACTCGTCTCGGGCCCGATCGGGGTGCTGGGCGTTAAACCAGGCGCCAACATCACAGCGCTGGATCTGCCGCAGCGTGCGCTCGCGGACCAGGCCGGTGCACTCTTGCTGCGGACCGCGGGCGGTGCGATCGAGCTCCTCGTCGTGCAAGACGACGAGCTCGCCGTCGCGGGTCATCTGCAGGTCGAGCTCGATGAAGTCCGCCCCGAGCTCGAGAGCACGATCCCAGGATGCGAACGTGTGCTCAGGAGCGTAGGCCGAGGCGCCGCGGTGCGCGATCACGAGAGGTTCTTGGGCCGCAGTTCCCTGGGCCGTCCATCCCATGCTTCCGATCAGCAGAAAGATAGCGACGGTGGCAGGAACCTTTCCGCTCATCGGGACGACAGAGCGTACATGAGAATCGCCCCCGCCACGGATGCATTGAGCGACTCTACCCGTGGTGAGAGGGGCACGGTCACGATGGTGTCCGCGTCCTGAAGAATCGCATCCCGGGGCCCCGATCCCTCGTTACCGATCACCAGTGCCCAGCGGCTCTTGTTCACCGCCTTCGGTGCCTTGCCGCCAGCGGCTGCAACCAACAGTGGGGTGTCGGTTCTCCGTAGCCAGGCCGCGGTTTCCTGCCAGCGCCCCATTACCACCGGCAGCCTACATACGGCCCCGGCCGACGCGCGAACGGCCTTCGGGTTCCACGGATCGACACAACCATCGAGCGCGATGACCGCGTCCAAACCCAGAGCCGCCGCGCTGCGGATCAGCGCCCCCAGATTGCCCGGGTCCTGAACCGCATCTGCGATCAGCAGGCGGGAGGTCGCGGTCGGATCGAGCGCGCCAAGCTCGATCTGCGACTGTTCGCACACCAGCAGCACTCCCTGCGGTGCGTCGGTGTCGGCGATCAGCCCTAGCTGCCGGTCCTCCACCGGCAGGGTCTGGATCTTTGCCTGTTCGAGTCGTGCGGTAAGCTCGGCACCGTCGTGACGGGTGCCAAGCCGAGGTGAGCAGAGGGCGAAGCGCACCTTGCCACCGGCGGCGAGCACTTCGAGCGAGCAGCGGACGCCCTCGGCAAGAAACAGCCCTTCGCGCTCGCGGCTCTTACGGCGCCGCAGGCGTCCGATCAGGAGCTCGCGCGTGCGACTCAGGCCCGTGCTTGTGGAGAGAGGCGATGACATGGTACTTTATCTTGCAAAGTACTTTCTTGCTTTTCCCTGCGAGACCAGACCAGAAAGGGTACCAAGCATGCAGGTACATCATCGGTCCATCTCACACTTGGTGCCGGCCTATTTCGGCCTCTTGGTGGTCGTACTGGCTCTCGCCCACGGCGGCATGATGCCGGGTGTCGGTGGGACATACCCCGGCACTTCGTTCTTCGCTCACCCGTATCGCATCTCGATGGCCACAGCAGTGGTTGCGTTGGCCGCGTTGCTCGGCGCTGCGGCCGCCATCGAGGGTAGAGCCCGCGGTGGGTGGCAGGCGGGCCTGGCGATGCTCCTTGCCGGGGGCCTGTTGACCGGTCTGGCGCTCGAGACCACTCCCTGGATCCTGTACCCGGGCGACCGTTACTCGGCCGCCTTCATGTGGCTGCTGGCCGGGGCCCCGATCGGGTTCGTGACCTGGTTGGCAGTCGTGATTACGACTCAGCGAGCCCCGAGGTAATCCATCGCAAGGCCGACCATGGCCCGGACACCGACGATGAGAGCGTCATCGTTGACGTAAAAGTACGGTGAGTGGTTGGGGGCCGCTTCGCCCGGTGCCACGCCGGGCTTGTTAACGCCGAGGCTGAAGTACAGTCCGGGGATCTTCTCCTGAAAGAAGGAAAAGTCCTCGGAGGCCATGACACGGGAGCCTACAACGAGGTTGGACTCGCCGGCGGCCCAGTCCAGAGTCGGCACCATCCGCGTGGTTAATTCGGGGTCGTTGAACGTTACCGGCGCGTAGGGCAAGAACTTGACGATTGCTTCCGCCCCTGCGGCTTCGGCCACGCGTTCCGCTGTGTTGCGCACGCGCTCCAGGAGTTCTTCCCGCATGTTCGGGTCAAAGGTTCGGATCGTGCCTTCCATCTTCACCGAAGCCGGAATGATGTTGCCGCGCACCCCGCCGTGAATGCTGCCGATCGAGATCACCGCCGGTGCCGTGGTGACGTCGAGTTGGCGGCTCGGGATCATCTGCAAAGCCGTCATCACCTGAGCCGCAACGATGATCGGATCGACTCCGGTGCCGAACGTACGCGCAAGCTGGGTTGTCAGCTGCAAGCGGACGCGATCGGCCTGCATCAAGCTCGTCGTGAATATCCGGACGGCGCCGGCCGGTTCCGTACGCACCGGCCGTTCGACAAACGGCGCGGACAAGTTCTCAGGTTCGTACGTCACCGTGCGCACCGAGAGCTCGTATGTGTAGTCCGAATTGCCGTGCGGCTCGTCATTGAAGCGCCCGCGCTGATCACTGACCAGCACGTAGTAAGTGCCGGCTTCGGAGAAGTAGAGAGCCACGCCCCACGACGCGGCCGTCGATGGCGACCCGGGCGCCCGCCGCGACCGGCTGCGCGAGGCTGGACGCCTCGGCGCCGTTGATGGTGACGACGCCGCTGACGATGAGCGAAGCGCAGCGACGCCGGGAGCCAACGCCGGCGGTCACGAGGTACTTCACAAGGGTGCTGTCGGGTGCCACCGACAGCGAGGC
>JACZXM010000375.1:0-2966 GCA_022571615.1 Acidobacteriota bacterium
GTCCGGACTGCGTGCAGACCCGTCGTCATGGGCCGATTCACCCTCGCAGCGGTGCTCTCGAGTGAGTTCGAATGGGCGTCCGCTGGCTGGCCCGGCAGCCGAGGCGGTGGCGGCAGGATGGCATCGGTAGCCACGATGGGAGGCGCCACCGAATGGTACCGCGCCAATGGCAACGAGAGCGACTCGGTGGAGTCGCACGAGGCGGCCAACGTTACGACTGTCAGCATGCAGACCACGTGGTAGATGTGAGCGGGGGGCGAAGCGCGCATCCCGGCAAGATAGCAGAAACGCCCATCAAGCTGGCTTCTTCCGCCCGCCGGACGACGACGCCCGCCGCCCACCGGACAAGGTGATGAGAGGGCCTGATGCCGTGGTAGCATCTGAAGGTTCTGCGTCTACCGAGCCCGCAAGCTACCGAGTCGAGCGATGTCCGGACACTCCAAGTGGAGCACGATCAAGCGCAAGAAAGGCGCCGCCGACGCGGCCCGCAGCAAGGTGTTCTCGCGTCTGGTCAAGGAGATCACGGTGGCGGCGCGTACCGGCGGTGGCGATCCCGATGCCAACCCGCGCCTGCGCTCCGCGATCGATGTTGCCAAGAAAGAGAACATGCCGTCGGCCAACGTCGAGCGCGCCATCAAGCGTGGCACCGGCGAGATCCCCGGCCTGGTGTTCGAGGAGGTCATGTACGAGGGCTACGGGCCCGGCGGCGCGGCCATTCTGGTGCAGGCGGCCACCGACAACCGCAACCGCACCATCGCGGAGGTGCGCAAGATCTTCGAGAAGGCCGGCGGCAACATGGGCGAGCCCAACACCGTTGCCTGGATGTTCAAACAGGTCGGCTACTTCCTGATCGATGCTTCGACGGTCGATGAGGACGAGCTGATGATGGTGGCGTTGGAGGCGGGTGCCGACGACATGACCACGCAGGACGGTGTGTACGAGATCGTCTCGCCGCCAATCGAGTTTCACGCGGTGCAAAAGGCGCTCCGGGAAGCGGGCATCCAATGCCAGACCGAGGAGCTCGCCATGCTGCCGCAAAACTACGTCCATCTGGAGGGCCGCGAGGCCGAGCGCTGCCTCAAGCTGATGGCGACGCTCGAGGACAACGACGACGTGCAGAACGTGTGGGCCAACGTGGACGTCGATCAGGAAGTACTCGAGCGGGTCGCCACGGGCTGAGGTGACATGACCGATCATCCGGTCAGGCGCATTTTGGGGGTGGATCCGGGCTCGCGGGCCGCCGGCTACGCGGTGCTCGAAGCGCACGGTTCGCGTGTCCGAGCCATCGACTACGGCGTGATCCGGGTCCCGGCCGATCTGCCGCTCGCCCAGCGGCTGAGCCGCCTGTACGCGCAGCTCGTGAAGATCGTCGAGCGCCACGAGCCCTCCGAGATGGCGATCGAGGAGGTCTTCGCCGCCCACAACGTGCGCTCGGCGTTGGTGCTGGGACAGGCGCGCGGCGTTCTGTTGCTGGCGGCGGCCGACCGCTGCGCGGTGTATGAGTACAGTGCCCGGACGGTGAAGAAGGCAGTGGTCGGCTACGGGCAGGCCGACAAGCACCAGGTGGCGCAGATGGTCAAGATGCTGTTGGGGCTGCCCAAGACGCCCGCCCACGATGCCGCCGACGCGCTGGCAATCGCGCTTTGTCACCTGCACTCGAGTCGTATGAACCGCCAGATCGATGCGGCAGCGCGCGCCGTGGGCGCTCGCCGTTGACAGGCCGTGGTGGAGGTGTGAGGGGTCTGATACCGCCGTTGAGGAGGCTTGGGTGATCGGCTACTTGCGCGGCGCTCTGCGATCCAAGGCGACCGAGGCGGTGCTGGTGGATGTCGGGGGGGTCGGCTATCGGGTCACCGTGCCGCTATCGACCTACTACGAGCTGCCGGATCTGGGAGCCGAGGTCGAGCTCCGTATCCACACCTATGTGCGCGACGATGCGATTCAGCTCTACGGCTTCCGGACCCGTTCCGAAAAGGGGCTGTTCCTGGCCCTGATCGGGATCAGCGGAATCGGCCCCAAGCTGGCCATCACCATTTTGTCGGGGATGGAAAGCGACCTGCTGGTAGCATCGATTGCCGATCAGGACATCGCCCGGCTGACGACCATTCCGGGAGTGGGTAAGAAGACGGCCGAGCGCCTGGCGCTAGAGCTCAAGGACAAGGTGCTGGAGCTGGTGCCCGCAGCCCGGGCGCTGACCCATCACGGGGTCCGCGACGACGTGGTGTCGGCCCTCCAGAACCTGGGATACAGGAAGCGCCACGCGGAGCGGGCGATCGAGAAGATCGAGGAGCCGGCGGATGAGTTCGAGACCCTGCTGCGGCAGACGCTGAGGATGCTGGCACGATGAGCGAGCGGCTGGTGAGGCCCGACACGCTCAGCGGTGAGGACCACTACGATGTCGCCCTGCGCCCGCGCACCCTCGATCGCTACGTGGGGCAGAAGAAAATCGTCGATAACCTGCGGGTGTTCATCGAGGCGGCGCGGCAACGCGGTGAGCCGCTCGATCACGTGCTGTTGTTCGGTCCCCCCGGTCTGGGCAAGACGACGCTGGCCAACATCATCGCCAACGAGATGCAGGTAGAGCTGCGCTCCACCGCGGGACCCGTGATCGAGAAGATCGGCGATCTGGCGGCGATTCTCACCAACCTCGAGGACAACGAGCTGCTGTTCATCGACGAGATCCATCGCCTGTCAGCTTCGATCGAGGAGGTGCTCTACCCGGCGATGGAGGACTATCAGATCGACATCATCATCGGCGAGGGACCGAGCGCGCGCTCGGTGAAGCTGCCGCTGCCGCGCTTCACGCTGGTGGGCTCGACGACGCGGGCGGCGCTTCTGACCTCGCCGCTGCGCGGCCGGTTCGGAATCGTCTTCCGTCTCGATTTCTACACCGTCGACGAGCTCGCCGAAATCCTCCACAACTCGGCCGCCATCCTCGAGGTTCCCACCTCCGAGGAGGGCGCCTA
>JACZXM010000375.1:2976-3639 GCA_022571615.1 Acidobacteriota bacterium
ATCGCGCGGCGCTCGCGTGGCACCCCGCGAGTGGCCAATCGCCTGCTGCGCCGTGTGCGCGACTACGCCCAGGTGCAAGGAGACGGGACGATCGATCAGGCGGTCGCCGAAGACGCGCTCGAGCGGCTCGAGGTCGATGAGCAGGGCTTCGACGAGATCGACCGCCGGCTGCTGTTGACCATCATCAACGATTTTGCCGGCGGCCCGGTGGGCCTGAACACGATCGCGGCCGCCATCGGCGAGGACAAATCGGCGATCGAGGACATCTACGAGCCCTATCTCATCCAGCTCGGTTTCCTGGCGCGCACCGCCCGCGGCCGCGTTGCCACCGAGCGTGCCTATCGCCATCTCGGCATTGCCCCTCGGCGCGGTGGCTCGGGTCAGGCACCCCTCTGGTAGGGGCGGCGGGTTCGGTCAGCCTCCATGCGCATCGACGAGCTCGACTACGATCTGCCGGCACAGCAGATCGCGCAGGCTCCGGCGAAACAGCGCGATGCCAGCCGCTTGCTGGTGGTGCGGGGACGCGAGCCGGCAGATGGGCTCGAGCATCGGCGATTCCGAGACCTTCCCGATCTACTGGCGCCGGGCGATCTGCTGGTGATCAACGACGCCAAGGTGTTGCCGGCGCGGGTGCAGGCTCACCGCGCCAGCGGCGGGCGCGTG
>JACZXM010000376.1:0-555 GCA_022571615.1 Acidobacteriota bacterium
GTCGGAGGACACATTCGTCGCGATCGCCGCAAAGCGAGCCGAGCTACTCAACGACTATCATAAGGCCGATCAATGGGATGAGCAGATACGGCGAACCACCAAGAAGATTCGCGTGCAGTTGCGTGACTTTCCGCTGGTGTCCGCCATCTTCGAGGGCGATGTGGCGCCCTTGGTGCGCGAGTTCGGGACCCTCAGGGGCACGAAGACGACGATGTTCGAGAACGGCTGGGGGGCGCGCATCGCGGAGTGCGGTGGAACCAGTCTCCCAATAGCGTTGGCCACGACCACGAGCAACTATGCGGGCAATTGGTGGGGATCGGCAGCCGGTGCGGCCCTATGCCTGACTCTCTGGGAGTACTAAATAGAACCCAACCGCGTTGCGGTGTGACGGAGACATCATGAACAAGCGACTCAAGATCATCATTGCTCTCCTGATCGGGTTCATGTCAGCGCTGATCGCGGTCAGCTATGTCAACCGGCGCGAGCGCCAGCTGCTGTCGATGGCGACTCCGATCAACGTTGTTGTCGCGAGTATCGATCTGCCGCGAGGGCATG
>JACZXM010000376.1:565-3638 GCA_022571615.1 Acidobacteriota bacterium
ATGTGATCACCGAGGATGATCTGCGGCTAATGGAGGTGCCTCAACGCTTCGTGCAACCGGGTTACTTCACCAATCCGAGTGAGCTCGTCAACCGGATCGTGCTGGCACGGGTACAAGAGGGGGAAACCCTGACACAGACCAGGGTGGCGATCTCCGAGATCGAGGCCTTGTCGGCCAAGCTGCCGGCAGGACAACGGGCGGTTACTTTGTCCGTGAGCGACGTCAGCGGGGTCGCTGGGTTGATCAGCCCTGGGGACGCCGTCGATGTGCTGGGGATATTCGAACTCGGTCGTAGCACCCGAGACAAGGTCACCGAGGCTCGCGTCATCTTGCAGAATGTCTTTGTCGCTGCGACGGATCAGAATGTCGGCGGGGTAGCCGACCTGTCGGAGGAGGACTCTCGCCGTGCCCGCGGCACGTATGCCACGGTCACGCTGGCAATCAGTCCTACCGATGCCCAGCGCCTCGTGCTCGCCCAGGAGGTCGGCCGCCTGTTCCTCGTCCTGCGCTCGAGTCGAGAGTTGGAGGATCGGCTGGCCTTCGAGATCCTGACGCCGCAGAAACTACTCGAAACCGACCTGCCCATATGGAGCCAGGCGCTGCAAGAAGCCGAGTTCCAGGAACAGTTGCTGAACCAGTCGCGGTAGTACAACCGCAAGGAGACAAGGCGTCGTAATGCACACAGCAGCAATTCCACTACGAGGCAACTGCTTTCTCGCGGCGAGCGTGGTGGCCCTGCTGGTAACGGTCACACCGCGGTCGCTGGGGGCTGAACAGGAAGAACCGGGCCTGGGGCAGCAGATCCTGCGGGCCGGGGGCAGCCAGAAGCTCGTCGTGGGATACAAGATCCAGCGGCTGACCACGGAGGATCGCACTGTCTGTGACGGTCAGTTTCCCGAGCGGGGTAGCACGCTGGTACTCAACGGTCGTTCGCCAGGTAAAGCGATGATCACCGTCTACGACGTCACCAACACCGTGCGTGACCGGTTCGAGTGTAGTGTCCTGAGTGGCGAGACGCATGCTCTATGGCGGCAGGCCAGAGGCCAGTTCACGAACCAAGAGGGCCTCGAGATCGGGATCGAAGGCGACCAGGTGGTGCTCAGCGGCGCGGTATTCTCGGAGGCCATCAAGCGGCAGGCGGAGCGCGCCTCGCTCCGCTCCCGCCACCTCGTGTCACGGGTCCGCGTGGACCCGCTCCTGTACCTGGTGCTGTACGGACCCAAGGGACGTTACATCTCCACCTACGAGTTGATCGACGAGTTCGACTTTGCACCCTGGCACGGTGGCGAGCAGCATTTACACGCTGCAATTCGAGTCGAGGGCATCACGCTTGCGGTTCTGAGAACCGAGGCTGGTTGGAACAGTGTCCAGGCGCGAGCGATCAATGTCGTCGAGCGACTCAATACGGCCATACTACAGCTTGTGGCCGGTTTGAACGGGTACTTCGGCGTGATGGACGTCGATGGTCGTCCGGCGGTCTACTTCCAGTCACCGGGAGGTGAGCCCGAGGTGGTCGTGCGGGTGACTGCAGGAGATGAGCTGGGATACAAGCGGCGCAGCCAGGGATACGATCCTGGGCGTGACGACAATCGCCGAGTCACCGCCCGTCTGGTTGCAGAATGGTGGCGGGGTCTGATTGCCGACGTCAGCGGGATGTTCATTTCGCAGGAGCCGCCCGAGTATCTGCGGCTCACCGAGGACGGCACGCTGCTGGCGCTTTTTTTCGAGCGCGCGCGGGGCGGTTCTGCGAGGGCACGTCCGATGCCGCATCAGATCGCGAGTGCTCTCCAGCGTGCCACTAGCAGTGAACGTCTATTACTCGACGGCGTCGGAGGCAGAATCCCGGCTGACTTTCGAGAGAGCTGAGCAACCTTTGACCGGGGCGATGAGAAGTAGGGCGGTGGTATGGCGGGACGACTGATCGCTGTTACCTCACAAAAAGGCGGCGTCGGCAAGACGACGATTGCTGCCAACCTGGCCGTGGTCGCGGCACGAGCTGTGCGGGGGGACGTTGCCCTGGTCCAGCTCGAGCTTCCCTATGCAGGAGGGTTCAACCTGCTGTTCGGCCGCGACGGAGGTGCCACCCTCAGCTCACTCGCAGATCACATCGGTCACCTGACGCCGGACCTGCTGGCGGAGGAGCTCGTCCGCCATCGTTCCGGGGTCGTGCTCTTGCAAACCACGCTGGATGCGGCCATGGCGCCGTTGGTGACGGCTTCCGTCGTTTCTGAGGCGCTCGAGCTACTGTTGAACAAGTACCCCGTCGTTGTGGCGGATATTGGACGCGGTGTCGACGAGATCGCGCGCCAAGCGATCGACCGCGCCAGCTTCGTGCTCGTGGTGACCGAGCCCGACATGCTCACCATCGATGTGACCCGCAAGACGCTCGAAACGTTGCAGCGAATGCTCTATCCGACCGACCGGGTCTACGTGGTGGTGAACCGAACCGGACCGGATCAGCGGGTCTCCAACAAGGTCATCGGGAGGAACCTTCGGCACAAGCTGGCATTTGCACTACCGCGTGCCGACGAGGCGCTGACCGAAGCCGTCTTTGCCGGCCAGCCGCTAGCCGTTTCTGTACCACGGCACCCATTCGTCAAACAGCTCGTGAGTGCCAGTAATGTCCTTCTGGCCAAAGACGCACTGGCGGCGGGGACCCGTGTCGGCGTCGCGACGGGCGGCGATTCGCGCCAGCGATCGAAGCGACATCGAGGCAGCATCTCGCGAGACAACGCGTTGAGTGTTCTGAGCCCTGAGGAAGCAATCCCGATCAAACGGCTGATCCATCGGCGTCTGATCGACGAGATGAACCTGCACGACCTGGATTACAGCGCCATGCGATCCGGCTCGCGGGCCAAGGAACTGCGGCTCCGAGCCGAGAAGATGATCGCGCGGTTCCTCGACGAGGACGCAGCACAGGTGACCGATCGAGGCGACCGGTTGGTCCTGTCGCGGGATTTGCTGAACGAGGTATTCGGTCTGGGTCCGATCGACTACCTGCTGGCGGATGAGTCAGTCAGTGAAATCATGGTCAACGGGCCCGATCAGATCTTCGTCGAGCGCGACGGGCTGC
>JACZXM010000377.1 GCA_022571615.1 Acidobacteriota bacterium
TGTCTCCACTCGAGGTGAATCTTGAGGAAGCTACACCAGGCCCTCGCGGCCCTGTCCCTGTTGTTGATCGCGTCCACACCCGCCACCGCGCAGGTTGGCTTCAGCCGGTCCGTTGCCGCGACCGACACCGAGGTCTACATCGGTGAGCCCGGTAACCAAGTCGCATCGGGCTTCGTCTACATCTATCGGCCCGAGGCCGGGGGTTGGGTCGAGGCACGCGCCCTGACGGCTTCGGACGCTGCCGAGGGTGACGGGTTCGGAACCGCCATCTCGGTCCACGAGAATGTGCTGCTGGTGAGCGCCGTGACCGAGGAGCGCGGTGTGGTGTACGTATTCCACCGCGACGCGGGTGCCTGGAAGGAGACGGGGACCATAGCTCCCACGGAGAGCGCGGACGGCGAGCGCTTCGGCAGCTCCATCGCCCGCGACGGAGAGGCTCTGCTGGTGGGCGCACCCGCAGCTGACGAGGACGAGGGCGCCGCCTATCTCTTCCGGATGCAGGATGGCCACTGGGCTCAGGTCGCGCGCCTGATCGGCGAGCGTCCCGCCCCCGAGGGGGAATCCGAAGGCGAGTCCGGCGAAGAGCCGGCGGCTGAGGAAGCGGACGAGGTCGATCCGTCCGAGGATGCCGAGGCCGAAGACGCCCCTCCGTATCGACCCGAGCGCTTCGGCGCCGCGGTGGCGATCAGAGGCGATTGGGCCATGGTTGGCGCTCCGGAGAGCCAACAGAGCGCCGGGGCGGTTTACGTGTACCACCGCACCGACGATGGCTGGGAGCAGGTCAGCACGTTGGGTGCGGACTTCTCCGAGGAGAGCGACCGATTCGGGGGAGCGATTACGTTGCTCGAGGACGAGGTGCTGGTCGGCGCCACGGGAGTCGAGACGCTCGGCGCCGTGCGCCGCTTCACGCTCGATGATTCCGGCGAGTGGAGTCGCGACGCCAGCCTGCTGCCGTACGAGGGCTCGGGATTCGGCTTCGGCAGTGCGATCGCCGTTC
The DNA here is from genome assembly GCA_022571615.1 of Acidobacteriota bacterium. Lineage (GTDB taxonomy): Bacteria > Acidobacteriota > UBA890 > UBA890 > WLXD01 > JACZXM01. The sequence goes on from JACZXM010000377.1 coordinate 998, forward strand.
AGGGCCAAGACGTCTACGTCGGGGCGTCGCGGGCGGATGGTTTCCAGGGAGCGATCTATCGTTACCACCGTAATGACGACGGCAACTGGACCGGTGTCACCAAGCTCGGCAGCTCCGGACGGGGCCGCGGCGCGGGTTTCGGCGCTTCGATGGCGCTGAGCGGCAACACGCTGGTGGCCGGCATGCCGCGTGCCGACTTCGGAGCCGGAACGGCGATCATCATGACTCGCGGCTATGACGGCTGGGATCGCACCAAGGTGCTCTCCGAGGTCAAGGCCATGGACCCGATCACCGGCGGCGGTCTCGAATGCACCGACGGTAAAGTCGGCCGCTTCGACTGCGACGGCGTCGATCTGCTCGCCTATCTCCCGATCCCCGCCATCGGCGGCGGACGCGGTGTCTGGGCCAACGACATCTGGGGCTGGACCGATCCCGAGACCGATCGCGACTACGCCATCGTCGGGCTCAGCAACGCCACCTCGTTCGTCGACGTCACCGATCCGTACAACCCGGTCTACGTTGGCCGGATCGACAAGACGGCCGGTTCCAACAGCAGCGTTTGGCGCGACATCAAGGTCTACGCCGACCACGCGTTCATCGTCTCCGATGGTGCGGGCGAGCATGGCGTGCAGATCTTCGATCTGGCGCAGCTGCGCGACTTCGACGGCACGCCGCTCGACTTTAGCGAGGACGCCCATTACGACCAGATCTACAGCGCCCACAATATCGTCATCGACGAGGACAGCGCCTTCGCTTTCGTGGTCGGCGCTAGCGGCGGTGGCGAGACCTGCGGTGGCGGCCTGCACATGATCAACATCGAGGATCCGAAGAACCCGGTATTCGCAGGCTGCTTCTCGGACACGCGAACCGGACGTCGCGGCACCGGCTATTCGCACGATGCGCAGTGTGTCACCTACCACGGGCCCGATGAGCGCTACGATGGCCGCGAGATCTGCTTCGGCTCCAACGAGACAGCGCTCTCGATCGCCGATGTCACCGACAAGCGCAATCCAGAGGCCATCGGCATGGCGAGCTACCCCAACGTCGCCTACACGCACCAGGGATGGCTAACCGAGGACCACGCCTACTTCTACATGAACGACGAGGGCGACGAGGCCTCCGGGCTGGTGGAGGGTACCCGCACCATTATCTGGGACGTGCAGGACTTGGAGGATCCGATCGTCGTGGGTGAGTACGTCTCCTCGAACCCGGCCATCGACCACAACCTCTTTGTCGCCGGCGACATCATGTACCAATCCAATTACGACTCGGGCCTGCGGCTGTTCGACGTCTCCGACCCGGAGAACATCAAACCGATCGGCTACCTGGACACCGTGCCGTTCGGCGAGGATGGCAGCGGTATGAGTGGCTCGTGGAGCAACTACCCGTACTTCGGCAACGGCGTGGTGGTGGTAACCAGCATGAGCGAGGGGTTCTTCGTGGTCCGCCGCCAGGACACCTCAGCCACCGACGGGGGAGATTCTCAGTGAGCTGGCGGCTCCGCATCGGTTGCCTGCTGGGGGCAGCGTTGATCGCTGCCCCCGTCGCGGCGTCAGCTGCCGCGGAACCGCCCGCCGCCGCATCCGATCTGCTGTATGTGACCAGCCAGTCGGGGGCCGCGGTCAGCGTCATCGACATGCAGGCCCAGGAGATCGTCGCCACCGTCGATCTGACCGAGCTCGGATTCTCGCCCAATTGCAAGGCGCACGACGTGGCGGTCGAGCCCGACGGCTCGCACTACTACGTGTCACTGATCGCCGATTGGCGGGTGCTGAAGTTCGACCGCGACAACCATCTTGTCGGGCAGGTCGAGTTCGAGACCCCCGGCCTGCTGGCAATCGACCCTTCCGGCGACGTGCTTTACGTGGGCCGATCGATGGCCGCGGTCAACCCGCCGCAGCGCATCGGGGTGATCCAGCTCTCGGACATGGGGATCGAGGAGGTCGACGTTTTCTTCCCGCGGCCGCACGCGCTGGCGGTGGCCCCGGGTGGCGGATTGGTGTATACCGCGAGCCTGGTCGAGAACCGGATGGCGACGGTCAACCCGGCACAGGATGACCTCGAGCTGTTTGATGTGCCAGGCGACACCCACACCTTCGTGCAGTTCGCGGTCTCCCCCGACGGCGAGACCCTGGTGGCCGGTGGCCAGATCTCGGGACAGATCCTGGTGTTCGACATCAGCGATCCGAGGGCACCCACGCTCACCAAGACCTTCGAGCTCGGGGGCCAGCCCTGGCACCCGGTGTTCGCGCCCGACGGCAGCATCGTGTACTTCCCGCAACGGACCAGGAACTCGGTGGCGGTGATCGATGCGCGCTCCTGGGAACTGGTGGGCAGCATCGAGGGCGACGGTCTGGCTGAGCCCCACGGCAGCGCGATTTCGGCCGACGGCCGCTGGCTGTGGGTCTCGGGCGAGAACACCAAGGGTACTTACGGCAAGGCTGCCGAGGGGGAGATGCCACCGGGCACCGTGGTCGTCATCGACACCGCTACGCGACAGGTCGTGAAGGTGATCGAGGTCCCGGCCTACGCCGCCGGCATGGCGACGCGATCGGTGCAAGGCCGCTCGAGCGCCGACGCGAGCTGAGGCAAACAGCGCGCATGGCTG
>JACZXM010000378.1 GCA_022571615.1 Acidobacteriota bacterium
AACGGAATTGAGCCGATTTTGAGATTCCCTGAAACGGCATGAAATCAGTTAGAAACTTGACTGGCAGTCACGAGGTCAGGGGTTCGAGCCCCCTCAGCTCCACTGCTTTTTCTTTGCCGTAGCTATCGGCTGGTCGGACCACCCTCGGCTACTCCTCCAGCCCAGGCGGCACCACACCGTGCCAGAGCGGCCCGTGTCCGTGTCCCAATCCCGGCGCCTGGCGGGATCGCTTCGAGCAGGTAGGCGCGGGCCCTCGCACGGCGCGCTCCAGATCCCAGTTCAACGCGCGGCCGACCGGCGCCACGACGGAGGATATAATCGCTCGCTATGAGCACCGACGATCTGCAGGAAAGCTGGGACCGGCTGGCGGCGATGGAGAACCTCGCCGACTCGCTGGCCGACCGCGACGGCGGCGAGCTGTTTCGGGGCGACCTGAAGGAGGCACGCCTGCTGGCTGCTGCCGACCCGCGGTTCGCCGAGCTCGTCTCCGGGCTGGACACGAGCTCGCTGGGCAAGCGCATGGCAGCAGTGAACCGATTCTTCAAGGGCTTCGATCCAGTCGAGCTGGCATCACTGGAGCTGCCTGTTCATCTGGGTCAGCTACGGGCGATCTTCCTCAGCTCGCGCTAGCAGCCCGTGGGCTTGGTGTCATGAGCTGACGGAGCGCGAAACCCGCAACCAGCCAGACGGGATTCCCTCGCGGCGCGCCTCCCGGCGGAACTCCTCGAGCTTCTGGTCGAGCTCCTGGATGCGCTCCTGGGCGGCCTCGATCTTGAGCCGCGTGGTCTCGGTCGAACGCTTCGAGAACAGGAACCCGCGTTCCTCCCGCCGCCATTCCGTGATGCTCGCCTGCAGCTGCGCCTGCTCCTCGTACACCGCCCGCACGCGGCCCTGCCAGTACTCGCGGCCGTCCCTCGAGGGCGTTCCCTCAGCGTCACTCTGCTCGGCGTCCTGGTCCCTTTCGTCGCTCTCGCCGGTTACCGGCGCGGCCGGCATCGGTGCCGAGTCCCGCGGCACCGATGGGACCAACACCTCAGTCTCGTCGTCCTTCACGATGCGGTCGACGAGCGCTGCGGGAATACGCACCTCGGCACCGAACTGCTGGAAGACGATCTCGTCGCCGTCCACACGGGCCGTTTCCGTCTTGATGGTCCGGCCATTCTTGAGATAGATGGTGTCGGCGAAGGCGCTCTGCAGAGCGATGCTGAGCACGGCCGCGAACAACAGACATCCGACGAGGCGGCTCTTTGGTGGTTGCGCGCTCATGTGATAAGGCTACCATGCATTGTCGCGGGCGCTGAAGTGCACGCGAACGAGTCTCAACCCTGCGGCCAACCCTCCCGAGGCCACCCGACCCATGGACCACACCGCGTCCGACTCTGCCAGCGGCACGCTGCAGCTGAGCATCGTAATCCCGCTGTACAACGAGGTCGACAACATCGATCCGCTGATCGCCGAGCTCGAGACGGCGCTGGCCCCGTACGACGGTGGCTACGAGCTCATCCTGGTGGATGACGGCAGCCGCGACGCGACCTTCGAGCGGCTGCGAGAGCACGCGGCGCGGTTGCCGCACTTGCGGCTGGCGCGATTCGGGCGCAACTACGGGCAGACGGCCGCGCTGTCGGCAGGATTCCACATGGCACGGGGGCAGGTGGTGGTCACGCTCGATGGCGATCTACAGAACGACCCGCGCGATATCCCGGCGTTGCTGGCCAAGATGCAGCAGGGCTACGACGTGGTCAGCGGCTGGCGCCGCAAGCGCAAGGACACGTTCATGAACCGTACCTTGCCCTCGCGCATCGCCAACTGGCTCATCTCGCGCATCACCGGCGTGCACCTGCACGATTACGGTTGCACGCTCAAGGCCTACCGCCGCGAGGTGCTCGCCCGCTTCGAGCTGTACGGGCAGTTGCATCGATTCCTGCCGGCGCTAGCGGTCTGGTCGGGCGGACGGTTAGCCGAGATCGAGGTCAACCACCGGGCTCGGCAACGGGGCAGAACCAAGTACGGAATCGGCCGCACCTTCACCGTGATCCTGGACCTCGGGACGGTGAAGTTCCTGACCAGCTACGGAGCCCATCCGATCCGCGTGTTCGGGGCCGCGGCGCTGGCCTCGGTCGTGCTCGGGCTGGGCTCGCTGGTTGCGCTGGTGGTCATGAAGTCGGTGCAGGGAGTCGACATGACCGGTAACCCGCTGTTGTACCTGACCATGCTCGGCGTCATCCTCGGGGTGCAGTTTCTGCTCATGGGCGTGATCGCCGAGATGCTCACCCGCACCTACCACGAGGCGCAGGGCAAGCGCCCTTACGTGGTGGTCGAGCGCGTGAACTGAGATCCGGACCGTCGCCGTTACTGTGGCCGCGCGCGGTGCCCGAGCATGACCGTGCCATCACCGTCCGTGATCAGGACCGCAGCGGTGCGCTGCTGGAGCCAGAACACAATCCCCTGCGCCACGAGCATCGACTCCTCTAGCCGGGGGAAGCCCCCATCGGCCTTGAACCCGGCGGCGGCATACAGCAGCACCGACTGACCGGGAGACCAGCCATCGGCACTGCCCTGATCGATGGTGATCACGTCGCCGACGGCATACGACTGGCGCACCGTCATGCCGCGGCGTGCGGTGTCGCTGCCGGCGTCATATAGCGACTCGCTGGTACCGTAGATCACGGTGGCATCCGAATCGCGCGGTCGCACCAGCCGGTCGCCGTCGAACTTGGCCTGCTGCTTGCCGGCGGTCACATCGCGGCTCAGCAACGGATGGAGTCGATCCCCGACCTCGACCTCACCGCAGGCATCGGTGATCCGGGCAACCGCGCGCTCCCCCCGCTGCACGGCGAGCACCTCCACGGTGCCGAGAAGGTTGATCGCGCGCCCGACGATGTGTCCGGTCAGCGGGTGCTCGATCTCGCCCTCGATGCGATAGAGCCGATACCGGGCTCCGGCGGCGACTCGCTGGCCTGGCTCGATCCGCAGGTACACGGTCTGGCCCTGGGAGAAGATCTGTTGTCCGGTTTCGCGCGAGGCGACGATCTGCGCCAGCGTCCGGGTGACCTCGGGAATCACGGTGCTGAAACACCGCGGCCCCTCATAGGCCTTGGTGTTGGGGCGGGTCTGGGGCAGGCGGCCGGCAGCGGGACCTGGCGCCAGCGCCACCATCAGCAAGCACAACACAGCTAGCATGCCGGTTTTCACCGGCGTCAAGGATGCAGCACGACGCATCGGTTCCTCTCCGCGGTACGGGTTGTCGGAATCCGGGAACGCCTGGCGTTCCGATCCAGAACTAAGTTGATCTGGATCGGAGTACTCATTCGGGCGCTCCGGCTACGAGGATTAGACGCCACCTCCTCAGGCGACGGCCTGATTATCTTGCGGTTCATGATCCTAAGAGTTGGTTGATGTCCACAGACGCATACCGGGAGACGCGGTGGGCATATGCAATCGGAAGCTTCGCGCGCCAGAAAAGTTTTCACAATACGGTCTTCCAGGCTGTGGTAGCTGATGGCGACCAACCTGGCCGCCGGAGCCAACAGCTGGATAGCCTCCATCAAGCCTGCTTGAACGTTGGCCAGTTCGTCGTTAACAGCGATGCGCAGGGCCTGGAAA
>JACZXM010000379.1 GCA_022571615.1 Acidobacteriota bacterium
GGAGATAAACATGCACGCGGCGCTCGGCTACCAGGAGGTCGTGCTCTCGGGGGTGCATCTCGGCTCCTACGGACATGACCGCGGCAATCGTGACGGCCTGCACGAGCTCGTACGCTGCGTGCTGGCGAGGACCCGAGTGCCACGGCTGCGTCTGTCGTCGTTGGAGCCCTGGGATCTGGGTCCGGGCTTCTTTGACTTGTGGCGGGATTCGCGGCTACAGCCCCATCTCCATCTTCCGCTGCAGAGCGGCTGCGATGCGACGCTGCTCCGCATGGCCCGGCGAACCAGCCGCGCGTCGTTTAGCCGCCTGTTGCAGACGGCGCGCGAGGCGATCCCGGAGGTGGCAATCAGCACCGACGTGATCGTAGGATTCCCGGGAGAGACCGACAGTGAGTTCGAGGAATCGATCGATTTCGTCGCCGCGGCAGAGTTCGCACGGCTGCACGTGTTCCGATACTCGCCGCGCGAAGGAACGGCCGCTGTTTCCATGGCCCATCGGGTACCGGAATCCGTCGCGCGGGATCGGAGTCGCCGCATGCACGCTCTCGGGGCCGATCTGGAGCGCAGCTATCAGGAGCGTTATCTCGGCCGCGTCTGCGATGTGCTGTGGGAATCTCACGAGCCCTACGGCGACGGCAACCGATGGGCCGGTTTGACCGGCAACTACCTGCGGGTCATCACCGACACACCAGGGCACGTTGACTTGCGAAACCGTGTGCTACAGACGGAGCTGCTCGCCCGCCAGCCCGGAGCCCTATACGGGAGCACCGCCCTGTCGGTGCCGGCGCTCAGTGAGATCGGTCACGGAATGGAACACGCACTTCGGCCCACGGCTGAAAGGACCCATCATGAAATCGTCTAGAATCCTCGCGCTGCCCTTCGTGCTCGCCATCGCGCTCACGGCCGCCGCAACCTGCGCCCCGGCGCCGCAGAGCGAGGAACCCGCAATGTCGGAATCCGACGCCCGGATCCGCGCCGGGCTCGACAAGTACATCGAGTTCGAGCTCGCAAGCGATCTATCGGCGCTAAGCGACAACCAACGCCAGATGGTGCCGCTGCTGATCGACGCCGTGAAGGTGATGGACGAGATCTACTGGCAGCAAGCGTACGGAGATCCGACGCAACTGCTAGCCGACGCGCCGGACCCGGAGACGCGCAGATTCATCGAAATGAACTTCGGGCCCTGGGATCGGCTCGATGGCAACCGCTCGTTTGTCAATGACGTCGGCCCCAAGCCCGCCGGCGCCAACTTCTATCCCGCCGACATCGGTCGCGAGGAGGTCGAGGCCGAGGGCGATCCGGCATTGACCAGTCTTTACACGCTCGTGCGGCGCGACCAACAGGGGGGCCTGGTCGCTGTTCCCTACCACGAGGAGTACGCGTCTCAGGTCGAGCTGGTCGCCGGCAAGCTTCTGCAGGCGGCCGAGCTGGCCGAGGATCCAGGCCTGCGACGCTATCTGGAGCTCCGTGCCGAGGCCCTGGTGACCGATGAGTACCAGCAGAGCGACCTCGCGTGGATGGATATGAAGAACAACACCATCGAGTTGGTCATCGGCCCGATCGAGACCTACGAGGATCAGTTGCTCGGCGCCAAGGCAGCATATGAAGGGTACCTGCTGATCAAGGACCGGGCCTGGAGCGAGCGCCTGGCCCGCTACACCAGTTTTCTGCCGTCACTGCAGCGAGGCCTGCCGGTCGAGGACACATACAAACAAGAGGAGCCCGGTACCGACGCCGAGCTCAACGCCTACGACCTGATCTACGTTGGCGGTGACGGCAACACCGGGTCCAAGACGATCGCGATCAATCTGCCCAACGACGAGCAGGTACAGCTGCAGAAGGGAACCCGCCGCATCCAGATCAAGAACGTCATGCAGGCGAAGTTCGAGAACATCCTCGCGCCGATTGCCGATGAGCTACTGGATCCGTCGCAGCGGGGCAACGTAACCTTCGATGCATTCTTCGCCAACACCATGTTCCACGAGGTGGCGCACGGACTCGGGATCAAGAACACACTCGATGGATCGGGAACCGTGCGCAACGCCATGCGCGAGCAAGCCTCCTGGCTCGAGGAGGGCAAGGCCGACATCCTGGGCCTGTACATGATCACGGCGCTACACGAGCAGGGTGAGCTCGGCGAGGCCGATCTGCTGGATTACTACGTGACCTTCTTCACCAGCATTTTCCGCTCGATTCGTTTCGGGGCCAGCAGTGCGCACGGTCGCGCCAACCTGGTCCGGTTCAATTTCTTCCGCCAGCTGGGAGCCTTCCAGTACGATGAAGGAAGCGGGCGCTACACGGTGAACTTTGACCGTATGCAGGAAGCTGTGGCCGCTCTATCGAGCCGGATTCTGATCCTTCAGGGAGACGGCGATCGCGACGGCGCCGCCGCCTTTCACGATCAGATGGCGGTCACGGGGGAAACCCTACGCTCCTCGCTCGACCAATTAGCAGACAAGCACATTCCGGTGGATCTGGTCTACCGGCAGGGTTTGGGGCTCTGAGCCCGCCTCGCAGTTGCGGGCCAACCAAGGAGAACAGGAGTACCGTCGGCGTCGAGGGAAGACGTACGCGACGGCAAGCTGGCAGGAGACTTGCAGCGAGAACAGACGAGACGTCCGCGCCGGGAAGCGCTATCCTGGCACCCGAACTTCCTTCCGACAGAACCTACGTGATACCGATGATCAAGATCAGGAACCTCGAAAAGTCGTACAAATCAGGATTCGGACGCACCTTCGTCCTGCGCCGGATCAACGTCGACATTCGGGAGGGGGAGTTCGTTACCGTCATGGGCCCCTCCGGAGCCGGCAAGTCCACCCTACTGAGCATCCTGGGAATGCTCGATGGAGCGTGGGACGGGGAGTTCTACTTCCTCGATCACCCGGTGCACGACCTGCGCTCCAAGGAGCGTAACCGCCTCAACCGCGAGTACATCGGGTTCGTGTTCCAGAGCTACCATCTGATCGACTCGATGACGGTGTACGAGAACCTTGATGTGCCGCTTTCGTACCGCAACATCAAGCGCGCACAACGCAGGAGCATGGTTGCCGACATCCTCGATCGCTTCCAGATGGTCGGCAAGAAGGATCTGTATCCGAGCCAGTTATCGGGGGGCCAGCAGCAGCTTGTAGGCGTCGCCCGGGCCATCATCGGCAAGCCCAAGGTCCTGCTTGCGGACGAGCCGACCGGAAATCTCCACACCGCGCAAGGCAGGGAGATCATGGAACTGTTTCGGCGTCTGAATCGGGAAGAGGGCACCACAATCATCCAGGTAACCCACTCCGAGGCCAACGCCGCCTACAGCGACCGGATCATTAATCTGCTCGATGGCTGGGTGGTCACCCGCAGCTTGTTGGCCGCGGCGAAGGTGAGCATGTCGTCGGCAGTCGACAGGAGGGCCCCGCAGCCCGCCAAGGCGTCGAAGTGCCAGCGGGGCTTGGCCACGCCTGAGGCATGTCCTTGCGCCAACCGTCGTTGCATGTCGGCGCTCGGTTCGGTGCGCGTGTCCGCCATGCCGAGCACGGAGCAAATGCGTTTCTCTACCAGGTCACCGTAAGGCTCGCCCGCCAGCGTTGACAGCACGTGACCGAG
>JACZXM010000013.1 GCA_022571615.1 Acidobacteriota bacterium
TGCGCATCGATCCCGGACTGCACGCGACGCTGAAGAAGGCGGCGAAGGCAGCCGGCGTGTCGTTGAACGAGTACTGCGCCCGTAAGCTCGCCGCGGCGCCGCGCAGCCTCGACGACCCGGCGGCGGCAGCGGCGGTCGAGCACGCCGCCTCGCTGTTCGGCGAGGCTCTGATGGGCGTCGTCCTGTTCGGTTCGTGGGCCCGCGACGAGCTCTTTACTGGCTCCGACGTCGACATTCTCGTGGTGATCGACGACCGCGTGAGGATCACGCGCGACCTTTACCGGCACTGGGACAAATCGCCCCTGTCCTGGGGTGGCCGTGTTGTCGAGCCGCACTTCGTCCATGCCACCGCGGCCGACCGGCGGGTCACCGGGTTATGGGCCGAGGTCGCGGTCGATGGCGTGGTCCTGTTCGACCGCGGCTACGAGCTGTCCCGGCAGCTAACCCGCTTGCGACGCGATATCGTTGCCGGGCGAATCGTCTGTCGCCGGGTGCACGGCCAAACGTACTGGGTGCAGGCTGCGTGATGCAGAACATCGACTTGGCTGCCGACTACGTGCGCCGCGCCACAGTCCGTGTGCGCGCCCTCGACGTGCTCTTCGACGGCAACAGCTGGGCGGACGTCGTGCGGGAGTCGCAGGAGGTCGTCGAGCTGGCGCTCAAGGGCTTGCTGCTCTCATGCGGCATCGATCCACCGCGGGTCCACGACGTCTCCGAGGTGCTACTCGCCGAACGAGCCCGGCTGCCGAAACCGCTTCATCAAGAGCTCGAGACGCTGACGGAGATCTCCCGCGAGCTGCGCCGCGACCGGGAGCTGGCTTTCTACGGCGCCAAGGACCTTACGCCGTCGGGCTTTTACTCGCGGCCAGATGCCGAGCGCGCCCGCGACGGGGCGCGACGGACGGTCGAGCTCGTTGCCCCCCACGTCGCCGGAGCCGAAGGCTAAGCCGATTCGCGATCGGACGCGCGTTCGGCGTCGCGCCGTCGGCTGGTTGGTCGCCCTGGCGTGTTCGAACACGCTTGAGAACTTCCTGTTTGGCGTCTCCGTCCGAGACGCCGTCACCTACGGCACCGTCACCACGACCCTCGTGTGCGTCGCCGTCGTCGCATGCGCCATCCCAGCGTGGCAGGCTACGAGGGTTACTCCGACGGTCGCGCTTCGCTCGGAGTGACGAATTGCGAAGGCGATTCCGAACGGCCACACCCGAATGGAGCCGGCGCGCCCGTCAAGTCAACCGCTAGACCGTCAGATCGACATCAGAGGGGTTCACAAGCTCATGAAAGCAGAATATCAGCCAGCCGGTGAACTCGAGATGATTCCTGGCGTCGGACCGAGTATTGGCCAAGACCTTCGCGACCTCGGCCTGCAGCGCGTCGAGGATCTTGCGGGAAAGGACCCGGAGGAGATGTACCAGGCGCTCTGCGAGTTGCGCGGTGTCACGATCGATCGATGCGTCCTGTACGTCTTCCGGTGCGCTACGTACTTTGCCGGCAATCGCACTCACGATCCTGAACTCCTGAAGTGGTGGCATTGGAAGGATCCGAGTTGAAAGGCCGATCACCTTCCGCGGGCCCAAGTGCCAGCGGCACAAGACGGAAGCGCAGTGGCCAAGAGATCTTGATCTCCGCCCGGTGTATACATAGTATAACGAGGTATGAGGCGCGAAGAGCTCAAAGGCCATCTCGACCTGATCCTGCTGGCGGCGCTCGAAGGAGAGCCGGCGCACGGCTACGGGATCATCCGTGCGATTGACGAGCTGACCGGCGGGACCTTCGATCTTGCGGAAGGAACGATCTATCCAGCGCTGCAACGTCTGGAGGTTGCAGGGCATCTCGCCAGCGCCTGGGAGACGGTGGGTGGTAGACGACGGCGAGTTTACAGGCTGACAACTCCCGGCCAGCGTGAGCTAGCTCGGCGTCGTCAGCAGTGGGGACAGTTCGCGCTGGCGATGACTCGCCTTGTGGAGACACCGTGATGGGCCACAAGCGGCGCGGCGCCACCCACCCGGAGCTGCGGAAGTACCTCGACCAGTTCACCAAGCTGCTCGCGAGCCGCGACTCTCGTGTTCCCGATCGCGATCGGTACCGCTTGCGCGACGAGGTGGAGCAGCACCTGCGCGACTCGGCGCGCCAGCTGCGACGGAACGGGTGGTCGGAAAAGGACGCGATTGTCGAGGCGCTGTCCCGATTCGGGACCGCGGAGGCGCTGGTGCGCGAATTGAACGACGCGAAGCGGCGGTCGCGCCTCACTTCCCCCATGGTGAGCGGAGCGAGCTTGATGCGAGCGGGCCTGATTTGGCTCGAGGGACTTTCTCAGGACATCCGATACGCGGTCCGAAGCTTGCTCGGGCAACCCACGCTTACCTGTGTCGCGGCGCTCACGTTCGCCCTGGGCATTGGAGTCAACGCGGCGGTTTTCTCTGCAGTCGAGGCGACGCTGATTCGACCGCTGCCTTTCCCGGATGCCGAGAGACTCGTCGATGTGACCCTGCTTCCGGAAGGAGCCCGCGGAAAGTCGGCGGGCGGTAGTCTCGTACCTCGGCGGGCCTTCGAGGCCTGGCAGCAGGGCTCCTCCTCCTTCGAAGCGATGACGGTATTCACGGCGGACAACGCGAACCTGGTGGGACGCGACGGTCCGGCGCATGTTCGGCTCTACGGAATCTCGTCCGGGTTCTTTGCCCTACTGGGAGGGCAACCGTTGCTGGGGCATCTGACCCCTGTCGAGCGAGCCGTATCCGGCACCGCGACAGCAGTGTTGAGCTACGAGTTCTGGAGCACGAAACTCGGTGGCGACCCTGCCGTGCTAGGTCAAGTGCTCAGACTTGACGGGAAACCGTATGAGGTCGTCGGGGTCGTGGCCCCGGAGTTTCGCCACGCGATTACCTGGGTGGGCAGTGCGCGCCCGCCCGATCTATGGGTTCCATTGGACTCCGTCTTCCCAGCCGAGGAGCGAACCTCTCAGGGCGGGCATTGGGTGCTCGGGCGGCTTCGTCCTGGGGTGTCTCCCCAGCAGGCCGCCTCGGAACTCGAAGCGCTCACGACCGAGCAGATGCGCGAGCCGGGATATCAGGAGGGATGGGTCCCCAACGTCACGCCCTTGCGCTCACTTCTCATCGGTGATGTGCGGCAACCGCTGCTCATGATGATGGGCGCTGTCGGGCTCGTGCTGTTGATCGCCAGCGCCAACGTTGCCAACCTGCTGCTGGCCCGGTCCGTATCGCGACAGACCGAGATCACCGTGCGCCTGGCGATCGGGGCAAGTCCACTCCGGTTGGCGCGGCAGATCGTTGCCGAGTCGCTCTTGCTAGCGCTCATGGGTGCAGTGGTCGGCTTGCTGGCGGCGTGGGCGACCGTGCCGATCCTTGTCCTACTCGGTGGAACGGAGCTTCCCACGGTTGTGGGAATCGGACTCAACTACGAGGTGCTCGCGGTGGCGCTGGCTGCGGGCTTGGTGGCGGGCTTGGTTGCCGGCCTTGCTCCCGCCCTCCGCGTGAGGCGGGTTGCCATTGCCGGAGCCGTGAACGCTCATCGTAACGAGACCCAGACGCGCCGCGGACAGCGCATGACGGATTCTCTTGTGGTTGCGCAGTTGGCGCTCACGGTATTGCTGGTGGCTGCCGCGGCAGTCCTCGCGGAAGGATGGACGAGCATGATGCGCGCCGACCCGGGATTCTCGCTGTCGCGCCTGTTGGTTGCTGAAGTCGTGCTGCCGGACAACACCTACATCAGTGCGGATCGCAACGTGGCGTTCGCTCAGGGTGTGCTCGAGCGCGTCCGTGCCGTTGCAGGCGTGGAGCTAGCGACAGTGGCGACCGGGATTCCTTTCAGTGGCTACCAGATCAGCTCGGTTTCGGTCGGCGGCAGGGAGCCCGACAACACGCTACCGTGGGCCTGGGTTTCCGCTGTGACCGCTGACTATTTCAAGACGCTGGGCATTTCACTCCGTCAGGGTCGCGTGCTCACCGACCCTGATGCGGGCGGCGATGTCTTGGCCGTCATCGACGAAGCTGCGGTACATGCTTACTTCGGTGGGCAGGATCCGCTCGGCGAGCCAATCTCTGTCGGCGGCGCCGTGCCAGCCACGATCGTGGGAGTTGTCGGGAACGTACGCCAGGAGATGCCCGGTGAGGCCGCCCAGCCCCACGTTTACATTCCGTTGGCCGCGGCGAGATTCAGCAACAACCTGCAACTGGTGGTGCGCTCGAGTGCCGAGCCCATGAGCCTGGCAGGAGTGATTCGGGCTGCGATCGCCGACGTGGACCCAGACGTGCCGATCCAGGAGGTCACGACCGTAGAGCTGTTGATGGCGGAAAAGATGGCGCGTCACCGTTTCTACGGCGCACTCCTGTCGTTGTTCGCGGCGGTGGGGCTCGTGATCGCGGCGGCGGGTGTGTACAGCGCAATGACCTACGCGGTGTGGCGCCGTACGCGGGAGATCGGTGTGCGCATGGCCATTGGCGCATCCCCACGAGATGTCCTGCGGCTGATCATGGGACGAGCTGTCCTCCTGGCCCTGATCGGTCTGTCTGCGGGCGGGATCGGAGCCGTGTTCGCGACCCGCCTCCTATCGGGCTTCCTCGACGGGCTGCATCCGAGCAGCCCCTTGGCCTTGGGCGCGACCGCCTTGATCCTGCTTTGCGTGGGAGCCGCGGCGAGCTGGATTCCGGGCAGACGCGCCGTTCGTCTAGATCCTGTTCAGAGCTTGCGCCAGGAATAGGAAGAACCCTCGAGCAGGACAGCGAATGCGAGTCAGCGAAGTCAGCGAGCCCGTCGCCCCCCACGTCGCCGGAGCCGGAGGTGGCCACCGGTGGCTAATCGAGACGGTCGGACGGGCGTAGAGCCACGACGCAGGCGATCGGGGCCAGGATGAAGAAGAGGTTGTAGGCACCCGCAGGCCCCGGAAGGGCCATGCCCGATGTCAGGAGAAGGTAAGGCAGACCCCCGAGTACGGTTCCAGCGAGCACGATCGCGGCCGGTGCCTTTTGAGCTGATACATACACTCGCACCCCGAAGACGGCCAAGGCGAAGTACGGGTAGAAACTTGCGGCCGTGTAGCTCAGCGCCAGGCCGCCTGTTGCGAGTTGGCCCGATTGCTGATCGGTACCGGCCAACACGACAACCGGCACCAGCAGGAGAGCTGCGGCGGCCGGCAGGTACATGGCCAACACGATCCATCGCCGCAACCGGGAGCGCCACGCCGGGAGAGGCCTGACTCGATGACTGGCGGTACGCGAGCAGGCCGCAGGCAACGAAGACAAGCCCCATACCGGTTAGCGAGAGACGAAGCCACCCTTGGGGGCCATCGTCGGGAACCAACTGGGCGGCGATCCGCCACAGGAGAACGATCGTGGCCAGGAACCAGAGAGTGGCTTTGTCCCTGACGCCGAACCCACGATCGAAGGCCGACCTCAGTCACGCCTCCGACGACGAATGCCACGTGCAGCGGCGGCACATAATGGTTGAGGTCACGCAACGGCCGGCCACCGACAAAGGAGAAGAAGCGTGAGCGGAATCAACTACAGCTGTCCCAAGTGCAGCGGCAACGCCTACGAGACTCGTGAGCTGCGCGGCTCAGGCGGCTTCTGGAGCAAGATCTTCGACGTTCAGGGTCAGCGCTTCACGACGGTGATCTGCAAGCGTTGCCGGTACACCGAGCTCTTCCACGCCGAGACGAGTAAGCTGGGCAACATCTTCGACCTGTTCACCAACTAGCAGCCGTCCGCAGCATGCGGGTAAGGGCGCGAGCAGGGTCGTCCGTCAAGCGGAGCCCTCCGAGAACTAGCAGCGGGAGGTGTCGTGCCGCAGAACGTCGTTGCCCAACTGGGCGGATTGCAGGGTCTCCCCTACCGCGAGCAGGTCACCTTCAATCGCAGGCTTCTTCCACAGGAGCTGTGAGGTCGTCTACTCCGAGTCCGGGATCGCAGAACTGGGCTGCGCCTTCCTGACCGATCTTCCGGACCGCGGCTCAGAAACCTGGGTGGTGATTCGCTTTGAGCCCGAAGTCGGGCCAGCCATCCCAGTACGCTGAGTACGTCCGCAAGAAGGGCAAGAACCGGTTCGAAGTCGAGCACATCCTGGCCAACAAGTTTGAGCGGCACCGCGATGAGTTCGCTAACGAGAACGAGTTCGCCAAGCACCGCGATCGGCTCGGCGGCCTGCTCCTGCTACCCAAGAGCTTCAACGCGAGCTACGGGGCCCGGATCTACGAAGACAAGCGCGATCAGTACTTCGGCCAGAACCTCCTTGCGCAGAGCCTCCACGAGAGGGCCTACGACAGTAACCCTGGCTTCGTGCGGTTTATCGAGGAGTCAGGATTGCCATTCCAGCCCCATGAGTTTTTCGAGAAGGGCGACCTAGGTGTTGCAGCAGTAGGACGTGTCCGCGGTGCTGCCGGTGATGGCCACGCGAGAGGACTATGCCGCTGGGCGAGCGCGCATTGCACCGGTTTCGCTGGCAACGCGGTGCGGGCGGCTGCCTATTCCTTGGGGTGTCCGGAAACGACGCGCAAATGACGAGGCATTCACACGTCAGAATCTCACCGGCTGGCCTATCCCTCGGATCCTGCCAATCCTCGCGTAGCGTCTCTACGACCACCCGTTGATACGGGGCGGCAACGCGCACGTTCTCGGCGCGCGACTCCATGGCGCGCAGCAGTGCGTCGTTGTCAGACTCCTGCCCCATTCCGTGGGCCAGGATCAGAACCGTCTCTCTCGCGGGCTCGATGCTCAGCACGGCGACTCGTTCGCTCAGGATCAGGTGTGCTCACGTTCCAGGTCAAGCTCATCCTCCGCCGCTATTCGTACGCCTCTACAAGTGCTCGCTTGTGGATATGCTGCGGGCAGTTCACGTCCCACGCTTCGATCGTGAACAGGATCGCGCGTTCGGGTCGGCCCGGGTACTCCGGGTCGGCAAGCTCCGCCAGCAGTGCGTCGTCGTCCTCGACAACCTTGGCGGTGCCCCACAACTTGATCCGCCGGCTGTTCACATAGTCGATCAGGAAGATGAAGGCCTGCGGGTTCTCCGACAGGTTCCCTACCGAGATGTACTGGCGGTTGCCACCGAAGTCCGCGAAGCCCAGCGTCTTGTGGTCGACGACCTTCAGGAAACCGCGCGGTCCACCCCGGTACTGGATGTAGGGCTGCCCAGCGGCGTTTGCCGTGCCCAGATAGAACATATCGAGGTTGGCGATGAACTCGGCCAGGTCGGGCGTGACTTCGCCCCGCCAACCACTGCCCGCCTCCATACGGGCGTAGCTGGCGCGTGAGCCTTTGGCGGTCTGGATGGCCTTGACGGTGGGCGTGAAGGCGATGTCGCTGCGGATTCTGGTCACGAGCCGGACCCGGTGTGGCGCGCGAGGAAGTCGCGCATCAGCGACGCGATGACCGCTCCGTCTTCCTCGAGGGCGAAGTGGCCGGTGTCGAGCAGGTGCAGCTCGGCATTCGGCAGGTCGTTGACGTAGGGATAGGCACCGGCGGCGGGGAAGATTGGGTCGTTCTTTCCCCACACGATCAGAGTCGGTGGCTGCCAGGTACGCAGGTATTCTTGCCACTCCGGGTACAACGGCGGGTTCGAGCCGTAGCTGTAGAACAGGTCGAGCTGGATCTCCTGGTTGCCGGGGCGATCGAGTCGCGGCTGCACATGGTCCCAGGTGTCCGGGCTGATGGACTCGACGTTGCGCACGCCGTGGGTGTACTGCCACTTGGTGGCGCCGAGCGTCAGCAGTCCACGTAGCGCGTCGCGGTCCTCGATGTCGTTGCTGGCCCAGTACGTCTTGATCGGCTGCCAGAAGTCGTTGTCGATGCCTTCGTCGTAGGCGTTGCCGTTCTGGATGATCAGCGTCTGCACGCGCTCCGGATGGCGGGTGGCCAAGCGGAAGCCGATTGGCGCGCCGTAGTCCATCAAGTAGATCGAGTAGTTGCCCAGACCGATCTGGTCGACGAACTGTTCGATAAGGTCAGCGAGGTGGTCGAAGGTGTAGTCGAACTCGTCGGCCGCTGGGGCCGAGCTGTTGCCATAGCCTGGGTAGTCGGGAGCTACGACGTGGTAGCGGTCGGCTAGCTGCGGGATGAGATTGCGGAACATGTGTGAGGAGGTCGGAAACCCGTGCAGTAACAGCACGGTCGGCGCATCTGCGGGGCCGGCCTCACGGTAGAAGATGTCGAGGCCGTCGATCTTGGCGATGCGGTGCTGCACCTGCATGTCATCGACGCTCGCGCGGGACAATGAGGGCGGGGCTGCGATGGCGACAGTCGTGATCGCGACGATGGCCAGGGCGGCGAGTGCTCGGCGGATGGGGTTCATGTTCTTTTCTCCTCGTTCTGCTGTGCTGTCAGGTAGCGGCGTTCGGACTCGTCGATGGGGATGTCGTTGGCGCTCATGTCGCGTCGTGCCATCAGCCCGTCAGCGTCGAACTCCCAGTGTTCGTTGCCGTGGGTGCGGAACCAACTGCCGTTCTCGTCACGCCACTCGTATTCGAAGCGCACGGAGATGCGGTTGTCGGTCCAGGCCCACAGTTCCTTCATCAGGTGGTAATCAAGCTCCCGGGCCCACTTGCGGCGCAGGAAAGCCCGGATCGCCTCGCGTCCGCAGAAGAACTCGTCGCGGTTGCGCCAGTCGGAGTGCTCGCTGTAGGCGAGCGCCACCCGCTCGGGATCGCGGCTGTTCCAGGCGTCCTCGGCGGCCTGCACCTTGGCGCGGGCGGTCTCTTCTGTGAACGGAGGCTTGATCGCGGTCGACATCAGGCTTACTCCGTGGGCCGGGTTTGGCGAATCGCTGCCACCGCCTCAGCGGTGGTGATCACGTCGTTGGCGATGAAGCGAAAGTTCACCAGCGCGGCCGCGTAGCCGTCACCTTCGGCGACCTTGGCGGCAGCGGTGGCATCGCTCACCACGGACACTTCGAAACCCTGCTCCATTAACTCGCGCATGTGCGATTCGGTGCACAGGTTGGCCGACATGCCGGCGAGAATGACCTTGTCGATGCCGCGCTTGCGCAGTTGCAGCACCAGGTCGTTGCTCTCCGGACCGTAGACCTTGTGTGGGCTCGTGATCACGGTGCGGCCGTCCTCGATGTAGGGCTTGTAGCGTGCGAGCCAGTCGGCGCCGGAGCCGTCGAAGGACTCCAGGTTCAGTGACCCGGCGCGGTCGAACATACCGATCTTGTGCATCAGGGCTTCGAGTGCGCCCTCGAAGTGCCAGCCGTGATCGGTGGGGTAGTAGTAGTGCGGCGAGACGAACACCTCGATGCCGGCTTCCTTGGCGCTCTGCAGGAGCGCACCGATGTTGGCGACCGTGTTGTTCTCCGCGACGCTCTCGCCTACGACTCCCCAGGCGACTCCGTCGGGGCTGAGGAAGTCGTTCTGCGGGTCGGTGATCACCAGCGCCGTGTTGCCTGACGTGATGGTCATGCCCGGGTCGGGCAGTTGGGCGTGCGCCGGAGCGGCGATGAGGGCGAGCAGCAACAAGAGTGCGGATGCGGAAGCGATTTTGTAACGCATGGTGATGGTTCCTTGGCCGAGCGTGAGCTCAGGCGTTGATGGGAGCGGAGTTGGTGAAGTCAGCGCTGCGAGCCGAGAGCGCCTGCAGCGTAAGCGTCATCGCACCGGCATAAGCCCAGTGCCGCGCCATGGTGATGATCGGGATCATGGCGCTCACTCCGAGGCCAGCGATGCCCATGTCCAGTAGCGGCAGCATGAACAGCCAAACACCGAAGATCGTGTGAGCCGTGATGAAGGTGAAGGCACGCGACCAGCGCGGCCCGGGGATCTTGTCGGCGAGTGCGACGAACAGGACGGCCAGAACCACCCCGTTGGCGTAATGAGCGAGCACGCCAGCGTAGATGCCGACGCCGAGCTTGGCGCCGAGAAGGTTGGGGATGTCCCACCAGGTGCCGGTGAGTAACAGGCCGACCAGATCGAAAGCGATCGTGCCGACGACGCCGGCCGCTATTGCTGCCTTGACGTTGAACTTCATGCTGCCTCCTTCGGGGAATACCCCGGATGTGCATGGGCTGGATTGCCCGGCAACTTCAGACAGCGGGAGACTTAGCAGAACGCGTGCCAATCTGTCATTGTCAAGATTTATTCTTATTTAATCGATACTTAGAGAAAGATCGTCGATCGTTGGCGTGGCACGATATCTCGTAATTCACGAAGTATCGTAGACAAGATCACGAAATTTCGTGGATTCCGGAAGCGGTCGCGCAGAAAGGCGCGTGTTGATCGAGACAGACCCGCCGGCTGTTGGCGCGCTCAGTCAGCCCGCGACAGTCCCAACTTCTTGATGCGCGATGCGAGCGTGGTGGGCCGCATGTCCAGTAGCTCGGCCGCGCCGCCCGCGCCGGATACTTTCCAGCCGGCCGCCTCCAGGGCGGCGAGTGTGTTGGCGCGTTCGAGCCCGCGCATTTCGGCGTCAGACAGGATTCCGGCCGCAGTTGCAGCGGCGCTGTCGCCAGAGGCTACCGGCGCAGCTCTGCTGCTGACGCCGTCCGGAAGGTCCAGGTCCAGCGATCCCGACGGGGCCGCGCGGATCACTGCGCGCTCGATGCAATTCTGCAGCTCGCGCACGTTGCCCGGCCACTCGTACGCCTTCATCGTGGCGACGTTGGCGTTGGTGAGCCGCACACCGGGCCGGTTCAGACGCACCCGTGCCGATTCGATGAAGTGCGCGGCCAGGGCAGGGATGTCGCCGAGGCGATTGCGCAGCGGCGCTAGCGGGATCGGGAAGACGTTGAGGCGGTAGTAGAGGTCCTCGCGAAAGCGGCCGGCAGCGACTTCGGCCGCGAGGTCGCGGTTGGTGGCGGCGATCACGCGTACGTCCACGCTGCGGGTGCGCGCCTCGCCGACGCGTTCGAAGTTCCCGTCCTGGAGCACGCGCAGCAACTTGCTCTGCATCTCGAGCGGGATCTCGCCAACCTCGTCGAGAAAGATCGAACCACGGTCGGCAAGCTCGAAGCGTCCGATACGGTCGCGGATCGCGCCGGTGAAGGCGCCACGCACGTGGCCGAAGAACTCGCTCTCGAACAACTCGCGTGGAATCGAGGCGCAGTTGACCTTGATCAGCGGTTTGTCACGCCGTTCGCTCAAATCGTGGACAGCGCGGGCGATCAGCTCCTTGCCGGTGCCCGTCTCGCCAGTGATGAGCGCCGTGGCGTCGGTTGGCGCAACAACCTGCACTGCCTGGAGCGCCCGGAGAATAGGTGCCGAGTCGCCCACGATCTCGTGAAAACCGTGCTCGGTGCTGATTTCTTCCTGAAGATACTCGTTCTCGGCGACGAGGCGGTCCTTCAGCTTCTGCACCTCGTCGAGTGCCGCCCGCAAGTCGCGCTCGGCGCGCTGCCGGGCGGTGATATCACGGAACACCACGACCGCGCCGCTCAACTCACCATCGCGGTGGATTGGCGTGCTGGTGTACTCGACCGGGAAACTGGATCCGTCGCGCCGCCAGAAAACCTCGTCAGTGACGGTATGCACCTGACCGTCACGGAAGGCGGCGTAGATCGGACACTCCTCGCGCGGGTAGTGGGAACCGTCAGCGTGGCTGTGGTGGAGGACCGAGTGCATCGGCTGACCGACCAGTTCGTTGTCATCGAATCCAAGCATCGATGACGCGGCCGGATTGACGAAGGTGGTCATGCCGTCGCAATCGAGACCGTACACACCTTCGCCGGCTGCCTCGAGAATCAACTCGGTGAGGCGCGGGTCGAATCTGTTGTCAGCGTGGTCGTCGGCCATGGGTCTCTAGCGGCGGCGTCACCGCAGATCGCACGCCGCGCTTCCGGAGCAGGACAGGGCTACAAGAACTCGGACGCATGACGCTCCTCGGGCGGTCAGACGGTTGGATTACGCGGAGAGGAGACTACAACGCCGCTGACTCCATCCACCGACAGGACAGCGCATATCTCTCCGTGCGGATCGCCGAGGGGGCGATTCCGCTGGCAGAAGCTTTGCCGATGGCCCGTCAGATCGCCGAGGCCCTCGAGGCCGCACACGATGTAGGCATCGTGCATCGGGATCTCAAGCCAGCGAACGTCATGGTACGCAAAGACGGGACTGTCAAAGTGTTGGACTTCGGGTTGGCGAAGGCGCTGGACCCAAGCCCGGGCGCTGACCCATCGCAGTCACCGACGCTCACCGCAGCCGCCACCCAGATGGGCGTGATCATGGGGACAGCGGCCTACATATCGCCGGAGCAAGCGCGTGGGAAGCCAGTCGACAAGCGCACGGATATCTGGGCGTTCGGCGCGGTCCTGTTCGAGATGCTGACCGGGAGGAAGCCGTTTGGCGATGATGATGTCTCCACGACCTTGGCGCGCGTCATCGAGCGGGAGCCGGACTGGGACAGGGCAATTCGTCAAAGGGACCCTTCCGGTCCATTCTTTTCACTCCATCGGCTCTTCGCGGTCTCGGCGTCAAAGAGTCTGCGAAACAGACCAGTTCAAACCTCGGGCAAGGAGCCGGTGAAATCCCATGTTCTGTTCGAGATACGATGAGGACCGCGAACGGGGACATGGGACAGCAGCGGTCGCACTCGATGGAGGAGCTGGCGGCGGCACTCTTGCGCGGCGAGGCCGCCGACTGGCCGTCGGACGGCGCGCGTACGGAGCAGGAACGGTTTCTCCGGATGGCGGTGGTCCACGGCGTCAGCTCGCTCCTGGCCTACCAGCTGCGCCGGACCCACAGGTGGCACCAGTGGCCAGTGGAGATCACCATACGGCTTCACCAGATGGGCCGCGTGGCTGTCGCCCTCGAGGTCCTGCGACGCCTCGAGCTCGAGCGGGTCGTCCTCGCGATGAGAGCGGCCGGCGTGCAGCCGCTGCTGATGAAGGGCGCCGCGCTCGCCTACCTGCATTACCCCGAGCCATCGCTGCGACCGCGCTACGACACCGACCTACTCGTGCACCCGGACGACCGCGACGCGGTCGCCGAGACGATGCGCGCGCTCGGGTATCGGCGCGCGACCCAGACGTCGGGCGACCTCGTGATGCCCCAGGCCACCTTCGAGATGAGGGACCGGTTCGGCACGTGCCACGCCTACGACGTGCACTGGAAGATCGCGAACCCTCAACCGTTTGCGAACCTCCTCCCGATCGACGCACTCCGGACCCGCGCGGTCGAGGTGCCCGCGCTTGGCACCTGGGCTCGCGCACTTGGCGACGTCGACGCGCTGCTGCTGGCGTGTATCCATCGCGTGGCGCATCACGCCGACAGCGCGCGGTTGCTCTGGCTCTACGACATCCATCTGATCGCGAGCGGCCTGGACCGACAGGCATTCGCGCGCCTCACGGAGCTGGCGACCGCGACCGCGATGACGGCGATTTGCGCGAGAGGGCTGGGCCTGGCGCAGGAGCGGTTTCACACGGCGATACCGGAGGAGACGATGGCCGCGCTGGCGGCGCGCGGGTCACCCGAACCGTCGGAGATGTTCCTCCGGTCCGGTCGGCGAAAAATCGATGTGCTCGTCTCCGACCTCCGGCTGCTCGGGAGCTGGTCCGCCAGGCGGGCGCTGCTGCGCCAGCATCTCTTTCCTCCCGCCACCTACATGCTGGAACGGTACCAGGTATCGCATCGTCTCTTGCTTCCGATGCTGTACGCCCGCCGGATCGTGTCCGGAGCGTGGCAATGGTGTCGGAGACCCAGCCCCAAAGCTCACTTGGGTTGATTCTGTGTCGCAGGCCTTCAGGCCTGCGAGGCAAGGCTGAAGCCTTGCCCCACGGCTGTCGACTTAACCGCGCGCCGATCTTAATCGGAGTAGTGCTGGGCGGCGGCCTTGCCGCGGCAAGGAGATCTACGAGGCGGCGGCCAGATCGTCGGGTGCCATGTCGGCGGTCATTATCTCGTCCGGAGTGCCGACGCGCGCCACGGCGCCGTCCCGCAGCAGCACCACGCGGTCGCAGGTTGCCTGCGCCTCGGCGAGGCTGTGGGTCACGAGCAGCACGGTCCGTCCGAGCTCCTCGACGAGCGTGCGGCGAATGAACTGCCGCACCTGGGACTGCTTCTGCGGATCGAGCGCCTTGGTCGGCTCGTCGAGCAGCAGGACGGGCGCATCGGTCAGCAGGGCCCGCGCCAGAGCGAGCCGCTGCTTCATCCCGTCCGAATAGCACTGGAACGTCATCTGCCCGTCGCGCTCCAGACCGACGAAGCTCAGCACCTCTCGGATCCGATCTCGGGCGACGCGTGGCGGGAGATCGTTCAGGATCGCGAAGAACTCGAGGTTCTCGGCGCCGGTCAGCCGCGGATAGAACGACTGCGCCACCGACGCGCAGTACGCCGTGAGCGCCTTCACGCGCGCCGGCTCGCGGCCCACGTCGTGGCCACAAACCCGGACCTCGCCGCTCGTCGGCAGCAGGAGCGACGCGAGGATCTCCAGCAGCGTCGTCTTGCCGGCGCCGTTCGGACCGACCAGGCCGACCGCCTCGCCGCGTCGGACCGACAGGGAGACGCCGCTGAGGACCTCCGTCCCACGGACGCCAGACCCACGAGTGAAGAGCCCGCGGACGAGTCCCGGGGTCGGAAACGTCTTCGTCACGCGGTCGACCGAGATCGCCTCGTCACGCATGTTCGACACCGCCTAACGCCTCGATGGAGCGCACGCCGATCATGACGGCCGCGGCTGCCATCGATCGCTTCACGCGCGACGCGGCGACACGCGCCATGTAGGCAAGCTTTGCGGGGCGACTGCTGACCTTGCGCTGACGCCCCCGGCGCTCGACCGAGACCACCTTGCCAAGGATCTGCTTCCGCGTCACCGGCGGGTCGCAGCTCATCGCGGCGTCACCGCGCATCAGGAACACCGGGCTCTCGTTGTGACGCTCGACGCCGACGACCCGGTGGGCAATAACGTGGTACCCGCGTCGATACGCGACGACGTCGCCTCGTCGGATCTCGGACGGCACCGCCGGCGCCACGGTGATCGTTTCGCCGTCGCGGATTGTAGGGCCCATGCTGGTGCCGGGCGCGCTGAAACGCACGCCGTATCCCTGGCCCAGAAGCGTGGCGCTCACGTTCAGCAGTGCCCCGGTGTTGCACATGGTGCCGGGTAAAGCAAGAACATTGCCACGATTCGGACGGCAAAAGATGAGTGTTAGTCTTTATTATTCAATTAGTTACATCGCCATCACGACTGTGCCGCCAGGGGCTCCCAAGGGGGTGCGTCCAACTATGCAACATGAATACAGATTTGTCTCTGGTGGACTGAACGTCATCGGCCACGGAAGGTTTCCGCGGAGCCCGGCGCAGTGAAGTCGACCGACCGGCCGGCGACGCTCCCGGCGACGTGAAACACGGCGTGGAGCTGATAGAAATCGAGCGAGCTCCCGAATAACTCGGGATCCATCCGTGTGACGACCGCGGCCTCGACATCGATCTCCATGGTCAGATCGAGCGAGGGGCTCTGGGCGCTGACCACGATGCGACGCGGCGCGCCGGTCTGGGCGACGTCGTCCTCCTCGATCGCCACCTCCATCGAGTGGCCAATCGGGCCATCGGGTCCCAGGACGGCCAGGAACCCCGGAATACGCCTGGCATCGGCCGCGTCGGCCGGCGGAGACAGGTGCCCATACACGAACGACAGCCCGTCCCCGTGAACCTGTCCCCACTGCCAGGACACACCCTTCCAGTGGCCCCAGTTGTGGTCGTGATAGCCGACGCCGCCGTCCAGCGAGACGACGTCGCCCGCGACCCTCAACACGCCGGCGAGCCCGCCCGCCATGACCGGGACGACGTAGCCCGACAGCCAGCCGCCCGCGCCCCGGATCGTCATCGGCGGCAGCGCCTGGCCGACGTTCGCCGTCAGCACGATATCGCCGGTGACCCGCGAGTCAGGCGGCGACCGCCGGCCACCGTCCTCGTCGGCGTTCGCATCCGACGCGGGCAGATCGAGGGTGACGTGATAGCGGAGTCCGTCGAGCCGCACCCGGCTCCCCCCGATTGTCAGGTCCGGCGCCTGGGCGAGCAGCTCGGCCTCGTCGATCTCCGCCGAGTCGGTGTACGACGTGAGGTCGCCGTCGCGGTCGAGCTGCAGCCGCACACCGGCCATCCGTCGTCCCGACTCGCTCGGGGGCCCGACCAGGAACGTGAGAGAGAAACGCGTGCCGCCGGCGACGCCGTTGAAGTACAGCCATTCGGCCCACGACTCCGCACGGGCCGCCGGGCCGGAAACGGGATGGAACCGGTCCATCGCCCGGAGGACGTCACCCGGGTCGGGTGACGTCCAGGCGGCGTCGGCCGGCGTGTCAATCCACGCCGCCACCGCCGCCGTCTCCGCGTCGTCGAGCGCGCGCTCGAGGCTCGGGACACCGCCGCGCGCGCGAACCGGCACGACGCGATCGTCGCGGACGAGATACAGCGATCTTTCGACGCGTGGCGAGGCGCCGACGGCGCGGCCCACGAGCGGCGGCGCCTGCAGGGCGCTCGACAGGATGAACCGCGCGCTCCCCAGCTTCCCGGTCCATCCGGCGACGACAACGTCGCCGCCGCCCACCAGCGCCGGCGAGCGCGCCTGCTCGAGGATCACTTCGCCGACCCCGAGCAGACTGGCCATCACCGACACGCCGAGGCCGAAGCCGCCCGCCAGCACGGCGCTCCGGACCGGGTGCAAGAGGAGCGAGCGAAGGGCGAGACGACACATCATCATGGTGCGCT
Source organism: Acidobacteriota bacterium (assembly GCA_022571615.1). GTDB lineage: Bacteria > Acidobacteriota > UBA890 > UBA890 > WLXD01 > JACZXM01. The sequence continues at coordinate 16,640 of JACZXM010000013.1, forward strand.
TAGGGCCCTGGCGCGATCCCGCCATCGTGCATCACGAGCCGCCGGCGGGCGCGCGAGGCCACCGATTCGTCGTGTGTGACGACCACGACGGCGGTGCCATCGGCGTGCACGCGGTCGAGCAGATCGGCGACCTGGCGGCCGGTCGCCCCATCCAGCTCGCCGGTCGGCTCGTCGGCCAGGACGAGCCGCGGCCGATTCGC
>JACZXM010000380.1 GCA_022571615.1 Acidobacteriota bacterium
CCCGGCTCGTTCAATAGGGCGCGTGTGGGCGCATGAGAGGAAGGGTACTTGGCGATGATCGCGCTGGGCGCACCGCCGTTGGGCAGGTCATACGAGACCGTGAGACGGGCAAGGCCACACTGGCAAAGCCCACTCGGACGGCCATTGCCTCGGCGCGGACATCTGTCGCGACCGCTGCGTCGATGACGCCGTCTTGACGTAGCGTCTCGCTGAGCCAGGGCGGCGAGATGCCATCCAATCCGTCGGGTATGGCAGGCTCGCGGCTCATAGCTGTCTCCGTGCTGCTAGCTCGTATCGACGCCCTGCCTCGAGCCAAGGTTCTTGGCCGAGATGCCCAACACCTTCAGGAACCCTTCGGCATCGGCGTGGTCGTAGGCGCCCATGGCTTCCATCGAGCTATCGTCCGTGTAGAGCGAGTGGGGCATGGCGTCCGGCGTGTCCTCGGCGGTGTCGAAGAAGACGCCACCTTTGTAGAGCCGCGCGGAGATCGTTCCCGTGACCAATCGAGTCATCGGCTCCAGGGCGGCCAGGGCCCAGGCGCCGCCGGTCTCCACGGCCTGCTGCAGGTGTTCGAGCGCGGCCTCCGGCGCGGCGCGCTCGAGCACGCAGGTTCCGAGTCCGAAGTGCGCTGGCGCATAGTCGGGTCGCAGGTCCAAAGCGGCTCGGAAATGGCGCTCCGCGGCGTCGGCGTCGATCGCCACCAGCGCACGCCCCCACTCGGTTTCTAGCCCCGGGAGCAGGTCTTCGTCACCGGCACCCGAGACCTCCTGAATGCGGCGATGGATCCGAAGGGCCTCCTCCCATCGTCCGCTCTCCTCGGCAATCTGCTGCAGGCTGTACAGACAGCCTAGATGATCGGGGTCGCGCTGTCCCACTTCCTCGAGGCTGCGCTCGGCTCGATCGATCAGCCCCGCCTTCTTGAAATCCATCGCTAGCGAGAACAGCACCTGCGTGCGCTCCCACTCCGACAGGCCCGAGCGATGCAGCAGGCTCTTGTGGATGTCGATAGCACGCTCTATCTGTCCGTTCTCACGAAACAGGTTGCCCAGCGCAAGGTAGGCCTCTACCGCGTCGGTCTCCTGGCGCACGGCTCTGGAAAGCTCCCGGATCGCATGCGTTGGCTGGTTCGACACCAGGTAATTCAAACCGAGCAGGTAGTGGGGTCGGGCTCGCCGACCGCGGCGCTCGGGACGCGGCCCGCGCAGCCGCGACCACAGCTCTCCGAGCAAAACCCCCACCGCAAGCAACGCCAGCGCGATCCCCAGCGACAACGGCCAGTCTGCCTGCATCGCTACCACGGGCTGCTAGCCCGCATCGATCGGCAGGTTGCGGAGCTCGCGCAGCTCCGAGCGCAGGTCGCGAATCACGCGCTCGAGCTCGCGCACTCGCAGCCGCACCTTTACCTGGTCGAGCAGGCTCACAACTCCGGCCACCACCACGCCGGCGAACATAGACCCCAGGATTATGAGGAACACCGGGACATCGCGGACCGAGGCTCCGGGCCAGTAGCTCACGCCGACGCGCCGGTCGGCATTGAGCATCGCCAGCCCGACCAGTAAGAGAGCTAGCGCCAGAAACAAGAGGATCTTGAAGATGTTCTTCATTCAGTCCGCCTCCCGGCCGAACCCGACGTCTGACGCGCCTCCCTGGCGAGTCTCATAGTCGTTCATCACACGATCCCACAGACCACGCGCAGACACGATGTCATCGACAACCTCACGTAGCGCACCTTTGCCCCCGGCAAGCCCGGTAATCCAGTCAGCCTGCTGCCGCACCAGCGGATGGGCGTCGGCCACCGTGATGGCGACGCCGACTCTTCGGAGCAACGGCAGGTCTACGAGATCATCGCCCATGTAGGCGACCTGCCGGTCATCGATCCCAAGCTGCCGCTGCACATCGGCGCAGGCCGTGACCTTATCGAAGGTTCCCTGGACGAGCGCGTGAACCGGTAGCTCGGAAAAGCGGCGCGCTACGGCGGCCGAGCTTCTCGCGGTGATCACCACCAGCGGCAGATCGATCAGCCGTGCGATGTAGAAACCGCTGCCGTCGCGAACATGGAACTGTTTGGTCTCGACGTTCTGCTCGGTGTAATAGATCGAGCCGTCGGTGAGGACCCCGTCAACATCGGTGACCAGCAGCCTGACGTTCTGGAGCCGCTCTTGGTATTGGGATCGCGAGAGCAGCGCCATTAACCTGCATTCCTCAACGGGGTGCCTAGCAGCCCGTGGAGGAGCCCGACCGAGTGCAGCGCCGTAGACATGCGGCTTTCCGCCCCCTCAGTAGCACCCCGTTGAGGAATGCAGGTTAGATCATCTGGGTACGCCAGAGATCATGAAGATGCACCACTCCGATCGCTTTCCCGTCGGCGTCGCCGACGATGAGCGCGGTGATCCGGCTCTCCTCCAGCAGCCGCAGTGCTTCGGTGGCCAGAGCCTCTGCGGACACAAGAACGGGTCCGCGGGTCATCAGTTCCGCCGCCCTCACCTGCTCGTGACGCTCGGGGCCCCGCTGCAGGAAGCGCCGCAGATCGCCGTCGGTTATGACCCCGGCAACGGTCCCGTCGGCCGCTTCGACGACCGTCAGGCCGAGGCTCTTGTCGGTCATTTCCTCGACCACCGCAGCCAACGGGGCATCCTCGCGGATCCGCGGCAACTGCCCGCCAGTATGCATAACGGTGCGAACGCGCAGCAGCCGGCGTCCCAGTGCCCCCCGCGGATGGAGCGAGGCGAACTCCTCGGCACTGAATCCTCGCTCCTCGAGCAACGCCATCGCCAGCGCGTCGCCCAGCGCCAGCGCTGCTGTCGTGCTCACGGTTGGGGCGAGTCCGAGCGGGCAGGCCTCCTCGTCGATGTCGACATGCAGCACGACCTCGGCCTCGGCGCCCAGCGTCGAGGCCGGCTCTCCGACCATGACGATCAGCACCACCCCCAATCGGCGCATCGCCGGCAAGAGGGCCACCAGTTCAGCGGTCTCGCCGCTGTGGCTCAACGCCACCACCACGTCACCGTCGACAATCATCCCCAGATCGCCATGTCCCGCCTCCGCGGGGTGCAGGAAAAACGCTGGGCTGCCGGTCGAGGCCAGGGTTCCCGCCAGTTTCCTGGCGATCACCCCGGACTTACCCATGCCGGTGCACACGATGCGTCCGCGGCAATCGAGCAGGGCGGTAAGGGCCTGTGACAACGCGTCCTCGTCGAGGTTGGCGGCGAGCTTGCTGAGCGCGCTGGCTTCGGTCTCCAGGACCCGCCGCGCCACATCGAGGCTTCGCCGTCGGCTGGCGCGGGCCTCCAGAGTCGGTTGTTTGCTCGAACGGTAGGTTGACATCAGTTCTCGCTCGATCGGGCGGCCGTGTGGATCCGGAGGAGTCGCGACAGCAGCGACTCCAAATGCGCCAGCGGAAGCTGCGTCGCGGCATCGCTGAGAGCCTCCTGCGGCCTGTCGTGCACCTCCAGGAAGATGACGTCCACTCCCGCCGCCACTCCCGCCGCCGCCAACGGCTCGACCAGCTCCGGCTGACCACCGGTGCGGCTGCCCTCGCTAGCTGGCAACTGCAGGCTGTGCGTCACGTCCAGGACAACCGGAT
>JACZXM010000381.1 GCA_022571615.1 Acidobacteriota bacterium
ATGACGATGAAGGTCAGCATGACCTCCGGTGTCGAAGCGGGGATCACGCGGTCGAGGCCATCGGCGAACAGCACCGTCAGAACTCGGATCCCCTCGTATACCGTATTGGGTTGGAAGCTCCCCGACGCCTGCCGTGTCCCGGTGACGAACAGAACGCTGCTCGTGATCAGCCCGGCAGTCATGAAGTCGGGGACCTCGAAGGTATCCTTGCGCGTGCCCGTCTTGCCGCCGGTGCTGAAGCGCACGCCCCAAACCATCTCGTAGCTTCCCGGCTCCAGTGTGTCGCCGAAGCTGTAGGTACCGCTGAAGCTCGAATCTCCACCGTCCTTGGCAACCTGGAAGGTAGTGCCGATGCGGCTCACCTCCACCCCTTCCTTGAGCAACGCGCCGAATAGCTCGAGCGTGGCGACCTCCGTCGGGGCAGCGCCAGGATCGGCGGCGGCGGCGGCGAACGGATCGACGCCGAACATCAGGCCGTCCTTGCCGATCCGAATCCCCATCATGCAGAGCGTGCCGCCCTGGAAGGAGGGGAAGAAGAACGGCCGGAAGCGAAGCGCAAGATCCTCGGTCAATTCGCCGGCAATCGCCTGCTCCAGGATCTGCGTTGCTTGCTCAGACAGCAGCACCTGCGGCGTCAGCGACGGCGGCGCGTCCAGCTCTTGCTGCGCCAGCGCCGGCAGGCCGGAGGATGCCGCCAGGGCTATGGTGGCACACAGGACTCGGGAAGAAGCCTTCAACCAATGGCGCATGGGGACTCCTTGAACCTCGCCAGCGACCGCATGCCCTACTGCGCGGGCTCTGCCACCGGCTGCGAAATCCGTTCGAGCATCGCCCGAACATCGGGCTGGTCGGCGTCGATCTTGAGCGAAAGCTCGAGTATCTGCTTTGCCTTGTCCGCCTTGCCCTCGGCGATGTACTCGGAGGCCAGGACGTTGAGAATCTCAGGGCTGTCTTCGCCCCTCGCGATCCGGGAACGCTCATAATACCGGATCGCATCGTAGTGCTCGCCCGCCTCGGCGTGGGCGCGGGCCAACTGCACCATCCGGTCGATGTCGCGCGGGTTGTCCACGACGACCGGAGTGAGGACCTCGACGAGCTCCTTCCAGTAGCCGGCCGCCTCCAGGAGCTGGATGTGCAGCGCGCGCAGCCGATCGTTTTCGGGATCGCGGCCCAGCGCCTCGCGTACGATCTGCACAGCGGGCTGCAGGTCACCTGCCAATCGATACTGCTCGGCTCGATCCATCGCCACGCTCACGTCGGTGGCGGGAGGTGCGGGCTGAGCGTTGAGAAACGGCCTCCCGGAGACCGACCCGGCTTGCCGAATCGTCACGGAACGCCGCAAGCCGGCCTGTTGCTCCCCGTCGAGCGAGATCTCCAGCGTGTACTCGCCCGTCGGCAGCCCGTCGGTGCCAACGTTCCACAGGTGCGGAATCACCCCGTGCACATCGGCCTGGTCCGACGTGAACTCCTGAGCACCTTCGCGCACGACGCGCCCGGCAGCCGAGCGCAGCTCGTAGCGCCCGGTCAATGCGCCGGTATGCCCAGCGGGCAACAGAGCTTGCTGAAACACCATGATCGGCTGCCCCGCGACGAAGCTGCCACTGACGCTGGGGACCATCGCGAGGTCGGCATACTGAAAGGCGTACCGCTGCGCGAAGCGATCGTACTGTGGCACCGTTTGCGCGCCCGCGGCCAGCACCGGGCCCACCAGGGTGGGGCGATCCGGATGGGCGCGCGGCACGTCGAGATCGAACGTCGTCACACCGAAGGTGCGCGCGACCTTGTTCTCGAGCGTGATGGTCAAGGTCTGGTGCCCCGGCAGTGCCGGAAGGATGTCCAGGTACACGAACGGCTGAGAGTTGAACCGGCGGGCCTGCTCCGTGTCGAGCTCCCCGGACATATTGGCATCGAAGTTTCGGAGCACCTTCAGATCCGGTGTCGTCAGCGATCCCGAAGCATCGAACGAGAAATAGTACCTGTCCTCGTACTCGAGCATGTTGAGGTTCTGGCCACGGGTCTGGGTGGCGAAGTGGATGAACGGTTGACCGTCGGTGTCGATGAGCCCGATCGCCGTGGCATCCATGTCCAGCGTCTCGAAGCGAACGTCCGATTCGGTGGTCCCGGTCAGCACCTTCATCGCCCAGGTGTTGTCCGGCATCATCAGGTCCGGCAGCCCGGCGATCTGCGCCAGCAGCAGCTCCGATCGCAGCGGCGACAGCCCGAAGGAAAGGCCCTGCTCGGAAGGAAAGAGCGTAAACGCGGCGCCCGCCAGGTCGATGTCGATCTCGCGGAAGATGCTGTAGAGATAGGTCATGTCGCCGAACCCGGTCGGGGCAAAGGTGTCGTACATCTGGCGCGACTGGGCACGTCGATCCAGCTCCATCTCGCCGGCGCCGTTCAGCAGCCTCTCCGGCCCATCCGACAGCGGGCTGTAAAGCCTGTACTCGCCGGTGTTGAACCGCTTGTAGAACACGACCCAGAAGAAGGGCGGCAGCTCGAGCTGAGAGTTGCCCGCGTACATCCAGATCTCGACCGGATAGATCAACATGTCGCTGTTGATCCGGTTTTGGCTCAGCGGCTCTCCGAGCAGGATCCAGATCCTCCCTTTGTCCGTCTCCCAACCCTCACGCGAGGTGCCACGCCCGAGGAACTTGTTGGCGTGCGCAAGGCGCTCGTAGTGCAGCTCGCGGTACTCGTTGCGCGGCGTGCCCGGGGTGACATCGCGCACCTTCCAGAACCCCTCGAGGAAGCCCTCGTACTTGGCCTCGGAGTCCAGACGCAGGAACACCTCGAACTCGTTGTCGGTGATGATGTGGCCGACCTCGGCCCTGACCCAACGGCGGTACTTGTCCGGCACATCCTTCAAGGCGTTCTTGGGGTAGCGATCCAGAACCCCCTGTGCAGCGGCAGTTGTGGCCCCGGCCAGCAGCAGTGCAAGCACGGTAAGGGCAAAGAGACGCCGTGCGGAAACCGAGCGCCTGGCTGCCGTAGAGTCAGACATGGCCGAGAACCGAACTGTGTGAGGGTGGGATAATGAGCGTCTGACGAGGGAGAGCGGCCTTTGGAATTATACGATAGAGGAGACGCTGGGCGCTGGCGCGTCGTGGGGCTCGGACTGCTGGCGCTGATGGTCGTGCCGTCTTCCCCAGGGTCTGCGGCACCGCACAACGGGGGCGCGGCCGGGCTACGTCAGCCAAGTGCCGACATTGCATTCGTCCAGGTCTCCCCCGAATCGGGTTTCGACTTCGTCCACACCGCGGGTAGAACACCCGACAAGCACGTTCCCGAGACCATGGGTAGCGGCGCTGCCTGGTTGGACTACGACGGCGACGGTGCCTGGGATCTCTATCTCATCGACAGCGGGTGGCTCTCGAGAGCGGCTGCCGAGAATGGCGGAGCAGCGGGCACGAACCAGCTCTACCGGGCCGCTCCGGGCGACCGCTACGAGAAGGCCCTGCGGGCTGGTCTCGGCCATGTTGCCGAATATGCCGACCTGTCCGCCGATCCATTTGATTCCCGATGCGATCATTCCTCCAAATTTCAACATGATTCACTCCTTCACATAACGGTT
>JACZXM010000382.1 GCA_022571615.1 Acidobacteriota bacterium
CCACATCGACGCGTGCCTGTCCCTGCTCCCCGCCGCAGGCCAGTGCGGCAATGGCTGCCACCACCACCAGCGCCGCGCGCGCCAGCACGCCACCCGAAACCCTTGTCTTCGACATTCGAGAACCTCCGAGAATCCCAGCGCTGCACAGGGCAGGCACGGTTACCGCGTCGGGTTATCGAACTGCGCCCGAGACGGCCGTGCCCTGATCAAGGACTGCCGAGGTGGAGTCTACCGGTGCTCCGGCATGGCATCAAGAAACGGCACATGCTACCTTGCGCCCGATCTCGGAACCTGCAAAAACGCTGAACCGGGGACGAAACTCCGGGGGCACAGGAGATACCGCATGTCATACGAAGCCCTGGGAATGATCGAGACCAAGGGCCTTGTGGGTGCCGTCGAGGCCGCCGACGCGATGGTCAAGTCCGCCAAGGTGCAACTGATCGGCAAGGAGCAGGTGGGCGCCGCCTACGTCACCGTCATGGTTCGCGGCGATGTCGGCGCCGTCAAGGCCGCTACCGACGCCGGTGCCGCCGCGGCGCGCCGGGTTGGGGAGCTGATTTCCGTGCACGTGATTCCGCGTCCGCACGAGGAGGTCGAGAAGATCCTACCGGCGCTGGCCAGCGAATAGCTCGCCGCCGCCACGCTAGCCGACGGTCCGCATGAGCAGCCCGCCCGATTTCGATCGTGACCTGCGCTCGATCCACGAGGCCCGCACTCTGGCGCGCGCCGCCGTAGCGGCGCAACGGCAGATCGAGCAGTTCACGCAGGAGCAAATCGACGCCATCGTCGAGGCGATGGCGGCGGCAGGACTGCGCGAGTCGGAGCGTCTCGCCACCATGGCGTGCGAGGAGACCGGCTTCGGCAAGCAGGCCGACAAGGTCGCCAAGAACGATTTCGTTCTGCGCAATGTGGTCGAGGCCATGCGCGGCATGCCCACCGTCGGGGTCCTGCGCGAGGACCGCGAGCAGCGCGTCTTCGAGATCGCCGAGCCGGTGGGAGTCGTCGCCGCCATCATCCCCACCACCAACCCCACCTCGACCGCACTGTTCAAGTGCCTGATCGCGCTCAAGGCACGCTGCGGCATCGTGCTCTCGCCCCACCCGGCGGCCAAGGCCTGTATCAAGGCGTCGGCCGATGTCCTGCACGAGGCGGCGGTGTCGGCCGGAGCCCCCCGCGGCATCATCGGCTGCATGACGGTGGTCAGCATGGAAGGAACCGAGGAGCTGATGCGCTGCGAGGACACCGACGTGATCCTGGCCACCGGCGGCAGCGCCATGGTGAAGGCGGCGTATTCCGCCGGCAAGCCTGCCTACGGAGTCGGCCCCGGCAACGTGCCTGCCTACATCGAGCGTACCGCCGACGTGCAGCAGGCGGTGCGCGATATCTTCTCCGGCACCACCTTCGACAACGGTACGCTGTGCTCCTCGGAACAGTCGATTACCTACGATCGCGCCATTCGCGAACAGGTTCTGGCGGCGATCCAGGAGCAGGGCGGACACATCCTGCAGCCTGACGAGTGCGAGCGCCTCGCCCCGGTACTGATCAATCTGCGCGCCATGATGGTGAACCCGAAGATGGTGGGCCGGCCCGCTACCACGATCGCCAAAGCCGCCGGGATCACGGTTCCCGAAGGCACGCGGGTTCTGATCTGTCCGCTCGATGGGGTCGGGCCTCAGTACCCGCTTTCGCACGAGAAGCTCTCGCCGGTTCTCGCCCTGTACGAGGTGGCGGATTGGCAGCAAGGATGCGAGCGGTGCAAGGAGCTTCTGAGCTTCGGCGGGCTCGGCCACACGATGGTCATCCATTCCCAGGACGACGAGGTAGTGATGCAGTTCGGGCTCCACAAGCCGGCACATCGGGTCCTGGTGAACACGGTCGCGGCGGTCGGAGCGGTCGGCCTGACCACCGGCCTGTTTCCGTCCATGACCCTGGGATGTGGCTCCTGGGGCAACAACATCACCTCCGACAACGTCGGCCCGCAGCATCTGATCAACATCAAGCGGCTCGCATACGGCATCCGACCCTTCGAATCCTCGACCGTCGCGGCTCCGGCGCCACGATCTGCGGCCACCACGACCACGGCGCCCGAGCCCCCGGCGCCCGAGCCCACGGCGCCCGAGACCCCGACGGCCGAGACCCCGACGGCCGAGAATCTCGAACGGCGGGTGCAGGACTTTCTGCGCGGCAGGGGTATAATCGGCGCCATCGCGCCGGAACCGGTCGGCCCGGCGGCGCGCAGCAGAACCAGCGAGGCGCGCCGTGAACCCGCGGCCGCCGCACGAGAAATGCAACCGCCAGAGCCACCGCGCGGGGCGAGCCCGGTGGCATCGGCGACGGTGCGAAAGGCGACCGAAGGCACAGAGCGGGAGGCAGTGGCAAGATCCCCCTCACCCAGACCGGTCGAGTTCGTCGCCGAAGATGACGTGCGGCAGGCGATCGACCGAGGCGAGAAGATCTGTGTCGGACCGCGAACCATCATCACTTCCCTGGCGCACGAACTTGGCAATCAACACGATATCTTCGACCGACGCTGACGGCTGCCCGCGGCGCCCGCTGCTGCTGATTTCGGCCCTGCTGATGCTCTCGGGTGTCCTTGCCTGCTCGCATAGGGAGGCCGCTCCGCCGGCGATCGCTCCCCGCGTGGTGATCATCGAGCCCGAGCCCGAGCCCGTCATCGATATCGCACAGCTGCGCTCGGAGGCGGACCGGCACTACGAGCTGGGCATCGAGGCCGAGGCGGCGGGGGATTCAAGGCGCGCCAACGCCGAGTTCGACGCCGCGATCCAGGTCTTCATGGAGAGCGAGTTCTCGAGCGCGCAGGAACAGGAGTTTCGCGACGCGTTCAATGAGCTGGTGAACCGGGTGCACGCGCAGCAGCTGGACGACTTTCAGGTCCCGATCGAAGCCTGGGCCCCCGAGCTGCAGCAGGACACGATTCCCGTCCTCAGCCCGGCCGAGATCGCAATGCTGCGCACCCGCATGGCCCACACCCTGCCGGCGATGCCGCGCTTTACCATCCCGGTGCCGGTCGACCACCCGCGTGTGCTCGAGGCACTCGAACACCTCACCACGAATCGGCGCGAGTTCATCCAGGAGGGGCTGTCGCGAGCCACCCGCTACCAACCTCTGATCCGAGAGGTATTTGCCGAAGCGGGGATCCCCACCGAGCTGGCATGGATCCCGCTGATCGAGAGCCTGTTCAAGCCGCACGTGCGCTCGCGCGCGAGCGCCGTGGGCTTGTGGCAACTGATGGCGCCGACCGCGCGTCTGTACGGGTTGCGCGTCGACTGGTACGTGGACGAGCGCCGCGACCCGATCAAGTCCACCCACGCCATCACCCGGTTCATCCGCGACTACTATCGGGAGTTCGGCGACTGGCACCTGACCCTAGCGGCGTACAACAGCGGCAAGGGACGGGTTTCCAAGGCCATGCGGCGATCGGGTGCGACCGATTTCTGGAGCCTGGCCTCGACCCGCCGGTACTTGCCGCGCGAGACCCGCGAGTTCGTGCCCAAGATCCTCGCCGCCATTCTCATCGGTACCGATCCCGAGGCCTACGGGC
>JACZXM010000383.1 GCA_022571615.1 Acidobacteriota bacterium
ACCGTCCCCGTGGACGAGGGCGCAGGCAACAGCTTTCGGCGGTCAAGACCTGGGCCCTGGAGCACTCCATCGCGATCGAGCAGCCGGCGAGCCTGCGAACGGCCTCTGCCCAGGACGCGCTCGCCGGGCGGCGCCCACAGGTCGTCGTCGTGGTGGCCTACGGGCTCATCCTGCCGCCCGCGGTTCTGTCGCTGCCGCCGCTTGGCTGCGTCAACCTGCACGCCTCGCTGCTACCACTCCATCGCGGTGCGAGCCCGATCCAGGCTGCGATTCTGGCCGCCGACGCCGTCACCGGAGTGACCACCATGCTCATGGACGAGGGACTCGATACCGGCCCCATCCTGCTGCAGCGGCAGGAGACGGTGCGCGATCAGGATACGGCGGCGATGCTCGGGGACCGTCTTGCCGAGCTCGGCGCACAGCTGGTCATCGAGACCCTGGGCCGCTTGGCCCAGGGCAACCTGGAGCCGCGCCCCCAGGAGGACCAGGCGGCGACCATGACCCGGCTCATCCGCAAGCGCGACGGTCGCATCGACTGGGAGCGATCGCCGGCGGCGATCGATCGCCTGGTGCGGGCGATGCAACCCTGGCCGTCGGCCTGGACCGACTGGGGCGACACGCGACTGCAGCTCTGGAAGGTGGAACCGGTAGCGGACACTCCTGGAGCTCCGCCGGGGCAGATCGTGCGTGTCGACACCGAGCTGGTGGTGGCGTGCGGAGGCGGCGCGGTGCGGATTCTGGAGTTGCAGAGAGCCGGGGGCAAGCGCCTGCTGGCAGGCGAGTTCATGCGCGGTGCGCGGCTGCACCCGGGTGACCGTCTCGGCTCCTCCTCATGAGCCCCTCCGGCGGTGGGTCGGCGGGGTCGGCGGCGCGCCGGGTCGCCTTGCGGACCCTGGTGGCGGTCGAGAGCGGCGGTCGTAGCGATCGTGCGCTGGATCGGGAGCTGAGCCGTGCCCGTCTGACCGAACGCGACCGGCGGCTGGCCACCGAGATCGTCTATGGCACGCTCCGACGGCGCGGTTCGCTCGACCGTACGTTGGCTCCGTTCTCCCGGCGTCCCTGGAGCCGGCTCGATCCGACGGTGCGCAACGCGCTCCGCATGGGCGCCTACCAGGCAGCGCTCCTGCGCTCGGTGCCGTCGCACGCGGCGGTCGATGCGACGGTGGCGGCAGTCCCCGGCCACCGTCGCGGCGCGCGAGGCCTGGTCAACGCGGTGCTGCGGGCCTGGCTGCGCAGCGGCGGACAGCTGGATGCGGGTGAGGATCTCGCTGGCCGGCTCGAGGTTCCCGAGTGGCTGGCACGCCGGTGGCTGGAGCGCTACGGCGAGCAGATCGCCAGCGCCTGGTTCGAGGCCACGTTGCACCCACCGATTCCTGTGGTGCGGGTGCACCCTCGGGTGCTGACCCCCACGGCGGCCATCGAGCGTCTTGCGAGCGAGGGAATCGATGCCGTTATCTCGCCGTGGATCGAGCAGGCGTTGCGGATCCGCCAGGGCAATGTGGTGGCGACGGAAACATTTCGCTCCGGGGCTCTGAGCGCGCGCGGCGAGGCCGGCCAGCTCGTTGCCCGGCTGTTGCCGCCGGCAGCGGGCGGCCTGGTACTGGACGCCTGCGCCGGGCGCGGGGGCAAGGCGGTGCAACTGGCCGAAGAGTGCGGAGCCCGGCGTGTAGTTGCAATCGATCTGACCCACCGCCGGCTCCGCGACGCCGCCGCGGCGGCCCGCGATGCGGCAACGCCCGAGGTCGTGGCGGTGGCGGGTGATCTGGCCCAGCCGGCGCCTTTGCGGGCCCGCTTCGAGCGCATCCTGGTGGATGCTCCCTGTTCGGGTCTGGGGACGATCCGGCGGCATCCCGAGATCAAGTGGCGCCTCGGGCAGGAGCGGTTGTCGGAGCTTGCCACCTTGCAGCGGCGGATTCTGACCACCGCGCTCGATCTACTGGCGCCGGGCGGAACACTGCTGTACGTGACCTGCTCGACCGAGCCAGAGGAGAACGAACAGGTCGTGAGCTCGGTGCTGGCGGAGCGGCAAGATGTCGCCCAGGTCGCGATTGCCGCCGTAGGCGCGCCGGCCCCGTGCGTGGGCCCAGATGGGGCCTTCCGAACCTTCCCTCAGCAGCCGGACCTGGACGGCTTGTACGCCGCGATGCTGCAGCGCAGCCCCGGCGGGCGATAGCAGAGGCCATGCTATAATTCGACCCGCCGGCAGCTCGGTCCACAGGTCCTGAGCGCCGGTGTTCTTGCGCTGGTCACGAACCCGGACCTGGGAGGCGGTGGTGGAAGTGTGGTGGGTCTGGCAAGTGGGAGTTACGCGCTGGTACCAGACCTATCACACTTCCATCACGGCCTCCTAGCAAGCGGTGGTGTCTCGACTCATTTCCTTGCTGCAGTTGGTGCTGGTCGTGATCCTATCGGGCGCCGTGTTTCTGTTCAGCGCCTGGCTGGTGGTGCGATTGGCGGTCAGCGGCCCCAGCGACGAGGTGCCGCCGCTGGTCGGGCTGTCGGTCGAGAAGGCCGAGCAACGCTTGGCCGAGCTGCAGATGCAGGCGGAGATCGAGCCCGAACGACTCATCGACGACACCATGCCCGCCAACTACGTGGCGCGCCAGGATCCGGCTCCGGGAACGCCGGTGAAGCGAATGCGCACCGTACGACTGATGCTGGCCAGTGGTCCGACCATGGTGCAGCTACCCTCGATGGTCGGTGACAGCCGTTCGCGCGCCCTGATCGCTCTCGAGCAGCAGGGGTTCGAGATCGCCGTGGGGGGTGCCCCGCTCCAGCTCATAGGTGAGCACCAGCAGGCCGTTGTCCTGGCACGCCGTGGTCAGCAGATGGCGGTCGAAGTCGAAATCGAGGCGCGACGCACACCAGTCCGGGCCGCCCGGGCGGTACTGGCCGAACATCAGGTGCGCGGAACCGGCGCCGGGCGACTTTGCCGAAGGCGGGTTGTAGTACGCGATTTCCTTCGGCTTCGCCGGATCGCGAATGTCGAACACGCGCACGCCGGAGTTGAAGTAGCTGCACGCGAGCGCGGTGGCGTTCTCCCGGTTGTCGACGCTGCAGTAGTGCGACCCGTACGTGAACGTGGAAAGGCCGAGGATGTCGGGCATCACCTTGCTGCAGTTCTGCACGGCGTGGGTTTCGAGCCGCAGCTCGGACACGAGCTTGGGCGCCGCCTCGTTCGACATGTCGTAGATATGGCCCAGCGGGAACGGCGTCATCCCGGCGTTGCACGCGGCCTTCACGCCCGCCGCGCCCGGATCCTGGATCCCGCCCGAGCCGCCTTCATCCACTTCGACCAGATAAGGCTTGCCGCCCACCATGAACGGAATCGTGTGCTGCCCCGCACTGCCGTCGCGCACCGGCACCGTTGCGATCCGGTGCATCTGCGCATTGGGGCGCCGGCTCTGCACCTCGCTGGTGTCGATGACGAAGAATCCGTTGTCGCCGTTCGAGTTCGCGTTGTCCAGCGGCGGTGCGCCCGCGCCGGCCGCCGCGCCCGTGTTGCCGAGGCCGATGAAGTACGCGCGGTTGCCGTCCTGGCTCACCGACAGCCC
>JACZXM010000014.1:0-13649 GCA_022571615.1 Acidobacteriota bacterium
GTAACCCTTCGGGCAAGTGTGATTTACGGGCGACTGGCAGCGTCGCAACTCCTCCGCGATGTCGCCAGCATCGCCTCGTCGTCGCTCCTTGCCCTCGCCCGTAACTCCCACTTGCCAGACCCATCACACTTCCACCACGGCCTGCTATGGCCTGCTAAAGTCCAGGAGGATGCTACGCAGCAACACTTCGACAGGCAAGGCGCATGAGTGAGGCGGAGCTGTTCCGGGGGCTACCCCGGATGAACGAGATCCTCGAGGATGCCGGGGTGCGGCAATGGCTCGAGAACGAGGGACTGGGGCGCGACGTCGCGCGCGAGGCGGCGACCCATTTCCTCGATGCGCTGCGGGAAGGAATCGCCGCGGGTGATCTCGATGGCGACGGCCTGGCGCGAGTTCTGAGCGATCTGAAGGGGGGCGTCGAGCGCGCCGCGCGCAAGATCGTCGACCCATACCTGCGGCGCGTTATCAATGCCACCGGCGTGGTGGTGCACACGAATCTCGGGCGTTCGCCATGGAGTCGTCCGGCGGCAGAGCGGGTTGCGTCGCTGGCGACGGGGTACCTGAATCTCGAGTATGACCTGGAAGGCGGCGAGCGCGGCAACCGAGATCTGCCCGTGACGCGGTATCTGTCGCGCCTGCTGCCCGGTCACGCCGCCGCCGTGGTCAACAACAACGCCGCCGCCGTTCTGCTGGTGCTCAATACCCTAGCGGAGGGCCGAGAAGTGGTGGTGTCGCGAGGGCAGATGGTGGAGATCGGCGGCTCGTTTCGGATTCCCGAAGTCATGGCCAAGGGATTCTGTCGGCTGCGCGAGGTGGGCACCACAAACCGAACGCGGATCGATGACTTTCGCGCCGCGATCGGGCCCCAGACCGGGTTGCTGCTGGCGGTCCACCCGAGCAACTATCGGGTAGTGGGGTTCACCCAGACCGTTCCTCTGGCCGAGCTGGTGGCATTGGGGCAGGAAACCAGCGTGCCGGTGGTGGAGGATCTGGGCAGCGGTACGCTGGTGGACCCGGTGAAGTGGGGAATTGCCGGCGAACCGACGGTTGCGCAGAGCCTGGCGGCGGGTGTCGACCTGGTGACGTTCTCGGGCGACAAGCTACTCGGTGGCCCGCAGGCCGGCTTCGTCGTCGGCAAGCCCGAGGCGGTCTCGAAGGTGCGCGCCAACCCCCTGTACCGAGCGCTGCGGCTCGACAAGGGGTTGCTGCTGGCGATCGAGGCGACGCTGCGCGATTATGTCGCTGGCCGCCACGATCGCATTCCCACGTTGGCGATGCTCGGCGCTACCGCGAAGGGCCTGGAGAGCCGGGCGCGCGAGTTGCTCGGCTTGCTGGATGAGGCGCTCGAGGCATTCGGCGTCGGGCTGCAGATCGTGCAGACCGAGTCGCGCGTCGGCGGGGGAGCCGCTCCCGAGGTGCCCCTGCCCTCCTGGGGGGTGGCGGTGGTCACCTCGTTGGCGCCCAACGAGCTGGCCCGCCGGCTGCGCGGGACCGATCCACCGGTGATCGGACGGATCGTGGAGGATCGCCTCGTTCTCGACGTGCGCACCTTGCTGCAAGGCGATACCGAGAGCTTGGCGGCGGCGTTCCACGAGGCGTTAGCCGGTTCAGGTGCCGGTTAGCCCGACTCGACCGACGCCACTTCTGCCACGCGCTCTCAGGCGGCGCGGCTACTGCCCGAGTTCTCCGCGGAGGCGGTGGTGGGCAGCTGCCGGGGGGCGGCCGATTCGGCCTCTGCCGCATTGCGTGCACGATTCGGTAGCTGCGCGTAGCTGATCGGCACCAGGCCGGCGTCATTGAGCGCCGCTGCCACACGCGGATCGAGCAGGGCCTTCAATTCCGCCTCCCAGTCGTAGCACCAGGACGCGAAATCGGGCCGTGGCGCCGCCGAGCCGACTGCGGGATGGAGGGCGATCTCGGTGACCCCGTGTCGGGCCAGCCGCAGGCGGCGCAGAAGCGACTCGGCATCGATGCGACCGGCACCGCGAAAACCCGAGAACGCGTCGGTGCACGAGAATCCCCGCTCTCGGGCCAGGCGACCGGCGCGACGCGCCAACAGGTTCAGGGCGAGCCCCGATAGCCGGCGTTGCCGGCCCGCATCGCCGACCGGGTCGAGCTCTCGAAGGAATGCGGATGCAGCGCACACCGGCGCGCGAGAGCAGCGTTAGGATGCGCTCGAACACTCTGTGGCTGCTGAAGAAGGACACGGCCCGCTAGCGCTAGCCCGCTTTCCGCCCCCACGCCACTTCTGCCACGGGCTGGTAGTTCTAGTGCTAGTCGGGCGTTCGCACCGGTAGCCCGGCAACGCGGCTGAAGTGGCGGACGTTCCGAGTCACCAGCGTGCCCTCGGCTGCGATCACGATGCCGGCGATCAAGCTGTCGCCCATCCCGATTCCGCTTCCCTGTCGGGCGAGCGCCCGGCGTGTCGCCGCAGCTTGGTCCGCGCCGCGGGCGTCAAGGGGAAGTGCGGGGATCGCAGCGAGCAGGCCATCGACCGAGTCGATCTCGCGCGACGTGCGAGCACCAGCCAATAGCTCGAAACGGGAGAGCACGGTAGTCATCAGCCGCGTCCCGTTCTCTAGCTGTCGGTGGGCCCACGAAGCGCCTGGATCGCGGCCTCGCAGATAGTCGATCAGCACATCGGTGTCGACGATCTTCAACGCCAGGATTCTCGCAGCGTCCGCACTCGCTCCTCGAACCGCCCTGCTTCGTCCTCCGACAGGACGCCGTGCAGTCCGAGCGCTCGTTGGCGGTCTTCGTTGCACCGATCCATCGACTCGAGGTAGAGGCTTAGGGCCTCATCGAGGAGGTGTGAGAACCCCTTCTCGCCGCGACGCGCGGCAATCTCCAGCAAGCGGGCGCGATACTCGTCTCTGATCTCAACCGTGGTTCGCACGGGAACCCTCCAATAGCATGCACATGCATGTATCATATCGGAATTGTGGCGTATTCGCCAAGGCTTGGCGCTGACCGACAGTCAGCCGTACCGATCAAGCCGCGCCGTCGACAGCGGCCAGATCAGTTAGACCCATCACACGTCCACCACGGCCCTGCTAGAGGCTAGCGACCTCGAACTGCTCCTGGTGCAGCGTCTGGTCTGCGAGGACGCTTACCGGTGCCTTGACGATCTCCCGGATGCCGGCCAGAACGGCGCGGGCATCGCCTTGAAGCGCCCGGCTGACCGCGGGGTTGGTGCGTACCATCACGTCACGGCCCTCGAGAGCCTTTCGCATGCGGTTGACCTCGCGCAGGATTTCCAGGCACACGGTATCGACCGACTTGACGAGTCCGTTACCGTGGCAGTAGGGGCAGGGCTGGCAAAGGGTGCGTTCGAGGCTTTGCTTGACCCGCTGGCGCGTGAGCTCGACCAGGCCGAACTCCGAGATCTGCAGCAGTTGCGTCTTGGCGCGGTCCTTGGCCAGCTCGTCGGTGAGCGCTTCGACCACCTTGCGGCGGCTCTCGGCCTCCTCCATATCGATAAAGTCGATAACGATGATGCCGCCCAGGTCGCGCAGCCGGATCTGCCGGACGACTTCCTTGACCGCCTCGAGATTGGTCTGCAACACGGTGTCTTCGAGACGTTTCTTGCCGACGTACTTGCCGGTGTTGATGTCGATCGCCACCAGCGCCTCGGTCTGGTTGATCACCAGGTAGGCCCCCGACTTGAGCCAGACTTTGCTCTCGAGCGCTTTGTCGAGTTGTTCCCGGACCTTGTAGTGATCGAAGATCGGACGGTCCGATTGGTGCAGCTGCAGCCGGTCGGCGACGTCCGGGTTGATCTGCTGAATGAACCGTGAAGCGCGCTCGAATTCCTCAGCATCGTCGATGACGACGCGGTCAAAATCCGTCGTGACCAGATCTCGTAGCAGACGCAACAGGATCGACAGGTCGCGATGGATCAGGGCCCGTGAACCGGCCTTCTCGCCGCGCTGCTTGAGTGCCTCCCAGAGCTCGTGCAGGAACTTCACGTCGGCACCGATCTCGGCCTCGCTGCGGCCGACGCCGGCGGTGCGGACGATAAAGCCGCCCATGCCCTTCCTGCGGACCTTCTGGGCGATCCGGCGCAGTCGGTGACGCTCGGCGCGGTCCTCGATCTTGCGCGAGACCCCGACGTGGTCGACCGACGGCATGTACACGAGGTAGCGGCCGGGCAACGAGATGTTGGTGGTGACACGGGCACCCTTGGTACCGAGCGGCGCCTTGGAGATCTGTACGAGGATCTCTTGACCCCGGCTCAGCAGCTTGTCGATCTTCTGGCTCTCGCGGGAGCGGCGGCTCTGGCGCTTCTGCGGCCGCGGGCTGTCGTCGATGCCGTTGTCGGCGTCGCCGAGCCAGGCAGATTGGGCATCGATGTCGGGCAAGACGTCGGAGACGTAAAGGAAGCCGTCACGCTCAAGTCCGATGTCGACGAACGCCGACTGCATACCGGGGAGGACCCGGCTTACCCGTCCCTTGTAGATGTTGCCCGCGGTACCGCGGGCGCTCTCCCGTTCGATGAAGATTTCCTGCAACTGTCCGTCTTCGAGAACCGCCACCCGGGTCTCGTTTTCGTTGCAGTTGGCGAGTATCTCTTTCCGTGCCATTCGGTGCTCCCGTGCGCGTGCGCTCCTGGTGCTCGAGAATTGTCCAGGACCGTCGGTCGCGGCGGTGCGATGGGTACCCCCGCGGCGCAAGCATGCGCGCACCAGGCCGTTTGGCCCAGGGCGATGGATTCAGCTCGCGAACTCAACGGGATTGTCATCGGATGATCCAAACTCGCCGCCGAGACGATGGCGGCGAAAACTCCTTATCAAACTGCTCGAACTCGTGTCGGTCCCGTCCGGCTTCGGACACGACGCGCCGTCGTGGCGCCCGGACGCGTTGCTCGGGCGCGGCGCGCGGCCGCAACGCGATGCGCTCAGGGACCGGTCGACAGCACCGAGCCCCACAGGCATCACGGCCGGTTGCCCCAAGGGCAACCCGGGAAACTCTCCGTATTTGTACCATTCTAAAGCAGGAAGCGCCGATTCCGTACCGAAATCACCAGTCCCACCCCAATGCATGTCGACATGATCGAGGAACCTCCGTATGACAGCAGCGGCAGCGGCAGCCCGGTGATCGGCACGTATCCGATCACCATGCCCACATTGATGATGAGCTGGAAGGCGAGCAGAGCGGCAAGGCCGGCGCACAGCAGGGCGCCGGAACGATGGCGGGCAACGTAGGCGGCTCGCAACAGGCGGATCAGCAGGGTCAGGTACAGCAGCAGTACGATCGCCACACCGACGAACCCAAGCTCCTCGCCCACCAGCGCCATGATGAAATCGTTTTCCTGCTCGGGGAGGAAATTGAGCTGGCTCTGCGTGCCCGAGAACAGGCCCTTGCCGGCGAATCCTCCGGAGCCGACGGCGATCTTGCTTTGCACCAGCTGATACCCGGCTCCGTGCGGATCCGCCTCCGGGTTCAAGAAACTGGTCAGCCGTCGTATCTGGTAGTCCTTGAGCGTCAGGTACCACAGTGGGGCCGCGGCTGCCCCGACCCCGACGAGGGTGGCAATGCTCTTGCCGCGCAAGCCGGCGACCCACGCCACGACGGCCAGAATGGGCAAAAACGTGATCGCGGTCCCCTGGTCCGGCTGTCGCCCGATCAGGAGAGCGGGAACGGCCACCAGGAACCCGGGAACGAGCATCGACCGCAGCCCGAAGTCGCGGGGCTCGCGGTCCGAGAACAACCGGGCCAGCGCCAGGATCACGGCGATCTTGGCGAACTCCGAGGGCTGCAGGCTGAAGCCGCCGATTCGGATCCACGAGCGAGCGCCCGAGATCCGTGGAGCAAACACGAGCATGGCCATCAGCATGACAACCGCCGATCCCCAGATCAGGTAGGCGTTGTCGATGAAATGACGGTAGTTGATCGCCCCCACAACCAGCGCCAGTCCGAGGCCGATCGCCATCCAGACCGCCTGCCGGCGTGCCAGGTCGAGGTCCTGGCCGGCGGAGGCCGACGCCACCAGGACCACGCCAATGGCCAGGAGCGCGGCCACATTCAGCAGCGTGACGTAGTCGAAGATGCGGAGACTGCGCCGGTCGATGAGGATCATCGCTGCCTCGGGCTGCCAGACCCGGGTGGCCGGGCCGCCGGCAACGTGGGCTCCCGTTGGCCGCGTTGGGTGGTTTCTCGCGGATCGATCGGAATCTCTCGGTACCCGACCTGGTCCGCGGGCACACCGAAGTAGCTGGCCAGGACCTGGCCTCCGAGCGGCGCGGCCACGGCACCGCCGCCGCCCGCGTGCTCGAGAAAAACCGCTAGCACGATCTCGGGCTCCTGGATCGGGGCTACGGCCACGAACCAGGCGTGGTTGCGAAGGTGCTCGGGCCGGTCTTCATCCTTCTCGGCGACGCGCTCGGAGGAGGCCATCTGGGCAGTGCCGGTCTTGCCGCCGACCTGGATGGGTTGCAGGCGTGCCTGGCGCGAGGTGCCGTAACTGATCGAGCCCGCCATGCCGCGTAACACTACGCGGCGGGTCGATTCGCGGAACTCGGCCGGCCGCGCCAGTAGCGTATGGGTGCGCGCGGCGGCGCGGCCCGCACTCGGTTCCTCGACCCGGTACAGAAGGTGCGGCTGTCGGACGAATCCGGTGGCGACGATCGAGACCAGGTGCGCTAGTTGCAGCGGGCTCACCTGCAGCATGCCCTGGCCAATGGAGATTGAGACCGTATCACCGGGGTAGTAACGTCGCCCGGTCGATTGCAGCCACTCGTCGCTCGGGATCAAGCCGCTCTGCTCCTGGGGCAGATCGATGCCGGTGACATTCCCAAGTCCCAGGCGGGAGGCCCACTTGACGATCCGTTCGCGACCGAGCCTGACACCGAGCTCGTAAAAGAAGCTGTTGCACGAGAGCGCCAGCGCCTGCACCACGTTGACCTCCCCGTGCTGTCCGAGGCAATCGAAGAAGCGTCCATAGAAGGTCTTGCCTCCGGGGCAGAAATAGCGCGTTCTCGGAGTGATGATGCCCTCTTCGAGCCCGGCGGTGGCCACCACCAGCTTGAAGATCGAGCCCGGTGGGAGATTGGCGCCTAGTGTCCGGTTTCGCAGCGGGCGCTCAGGATCCTGGATCAGTGCCTGCCAGTCCTGCACCGAGAAGCGGGCGGCGAACGCATTGGGGTCGAACGAAGGTGAGCTGGCGAGCGCCAGGATGCCTCCGGTGTTGGCGTCCAGGACCACGACCGCCCCCTTCCTGCCGCGCAGCAATGCTTCGATGCGCTCCTGCAGGTTCACATCCAGCGTCAAGATCACCGTGCGACCCGGGTCGGGGGGCTGCTGGTCGAGCGTGCGGACCTCGCGGCCGCTGGAATCGACCACCGCTAGCTTGCTGCCCGGAGCCCCTGCCAGATCGTCGTTGTAAACACCCTCGACCCCGAGCTGTCCGACGATATCGCCCATGGAGTACGCGCTGCCCCAGGTGGCGAGCTGCCGGGGTGAGATCTCGCCCACGTGGCCGAGTACGTGCGCCGCCGTCGTGCCACGCGGATAGTAGCGCTGGATCCCCACCTGGACGATGACTCCCGGGTATTCGCGCCGGCGGGCTTGGATGGTGACGACCTTGTCCTGGGAGACACCCGACGCCAACACCGCCGGCATGAAGCGGGGTAGACGGCGCTGGGTATCGAGCCGCGCCCCCAGCGTCGCCAGTGGTTGATCGAGCACCCTGCTCAGCCACTCCAGCACGGCGGTCTCGTCCTCGACCGCTTCGCGGATCAGCGCCACCTCGTAGGAGGCGCGGTTGGTCGCCAGTACCTCGCCGTTACGGTCGAGGATCAGCCCCCGCGCCGCACGTATCCGCGTCTGGCGGAGCTGGTTATTGTCGGCGAGCTCCGCGTAGTGCGCGCCGTGCACGAGCTGCAGCTGCCAGAATCCCAGCAACAAGATCAGCACCGCCGCGGCCACTGTCCATTCCACCACCCTGACCCGCGCGGCCAGGCGCGCCCTATCGGCGTCGGTCTCCAGGGCCCTCCGCTGCAGACGCTCGGCGCCGTAGAAGGCACGCGCCTTTCGCGATCGTTCGCGTGCGCGCCCGCCCGGATTGGAGCGCCAAGGACCGGCGGTCATGGATTCGATGCCTCGCTAACGGAGTGTCAATTGGGAACGGGAGCGCCACAGGCGCCATCTCATACCAACCCGCGGGCCTGCGATCAAGAGAGTTCCGCACAGGAGCGCGGTGGCGAGCCCGCGGCCGAGCACCAGCGGCGCCCCTTCGGCGCCAGGCCAATTCAAGAACAACAGCAAGGTGCGGACGATCGCCGACTCGACGAACGCGGCAACTCCGATGACCAAGGCCTCGGCAAGCGGCCCGCGGACCATGAGGACGGCACCAAGCGACGCGATCATGGCGGAGGCCGCCGTCTTGGCGAACGCATGCAGGCCGAGCAGACCGCCGGCGAGGCTATCCTGGAGGAACCCGGCGAAGGCGCCCGAGAACACGGCGGCCGGGAACGGCAACCGCAGCGCTAGCAGGCCGACGGCGATCATCAGGCCGTCCACCAGCCCGAGCGGATTCCACACCTGAGTCATGATGCTCTGCGCCACGCCGACGCCCAGCAGTAGCGCCACGATCTGCAGGGCGGTCCTGATCACGATGCCAGCGGGCCTGCTAGGGGGGCGATGACCAGCACCGTCTCGAGTCGTAGCACATCAACATCCGGACGAACTCGAACCTCGAGGAATAGAGCCGTTTCCTCGCGCGCCAGCGGCACGCGCGGGGTGCCGGGCACCGGTGGCCCGACGGTGAACGACGCCACTGTCCCCACCCGGATCCCCGCCGGGTAGAGACCGTCCTCTCCCGAGGTGACAATCGGCTCCCGCTGCCGGATCTCAGTCATGCTGTTGATGTAGCGCAGCTCGAGTTCGGGTCCATCGCTGCCGTTGACCAATCCCGTTGCCCGTGACTCGGCGAGGCGGGCGCCGACGCCGCTGAGCGGATCTGTGATCAGCTGCACGATGCTGGTCCAACGTGCCACCTGCACCACGCGGCCTACCAGCGAGCCATCGGGTGAGAGCACCGGAGCGTCGAGCACGATCCCGTCGGCGGAGCCGCGGTCGAGAGTGACGGCCTGGTAGCGGTGAGCCAGGTCGCGGCCGACGACGCGGGCAAGGCGCGCTCCCTGGGCGGAGGCTGGACCGAGGTCCAGGAGGGCTCGCAGACGGTCGTTTTCGTGCCGCGTCTCTTGGAGCTCACGCAGCCGTCGCTGCAGATCTGCGTTCTCGGCGCGCAGCTCCTCGTTTCGCGCCGCCGTGCCGACGAGCCCGACGTAGCCGCGCCAGACGGAGGCGACGCCGAACACCGCCGCCGATACGGCGCGGTGGATGGGAGACACAACACCGAGCACGGCTCCCCGGGCGGTGGACAGCGTGCGTTCGGCGCTTACCTGATAGGTAAGCATGACGAAGAAGAGCAGCAGCAGCCCGGTCACGAGACCGACCTTGCGAGCAGCCATCACACTTCCACCACGGCCTCCTAAGGCAAGCACACCCGTCGCAGCAGATCCATGTCTTCGAGCATACGGCCGACGCCCAGCACGACGGTCGAGAGCGGATCCTCGGTGATCGTGACCGGCACTCCGGTTTCCTCGCGCAGGCGCACGTCCAGGTTGCGGAGCAGGGCGCCGCCGCCGGTCAGGACGATACCCTTGTCCACGAAATCCGCCGCCAGTTCGGGCGGTGTGTTCTCGAGCGTCATGCGGACCGCCTCGACGATCGTGCTCACCGGCTCGCTCAGGGCCTCGCGAATCTCGCGGTCGGTGATGGTTATGGTCTTGGGAATTCCTTCCACCAGGTCGCGTCCCTTGACGTCCAGGGTAAGCTCTTCATCGAGAGGATAGGCGGACCCGATATCGATCTTGATTTGCTCGGCGGTGCGCTCGCCAATCAGCAGGCTGTAGTTGCGCTTGATGTAGTTGGTGATCGCCTCGTCGAGCTCGTTGCCGCCGATGCGGATCGAGCGCGAGTAGACAATCCCTGCCATTGAAATGACCGCGACGTCGGTGGTGCCACCGCCGATATCGACGATCAGATTGCCCGACGGCTCGGTGATCGGCAGGCCGGCTCCGATCGCCGCCGACATGGCCTCTTCGACTAGATACACCTCCGAGGCCTTCGCCCGGTACGCCGTGTCGCGCACGGCGCGCTCCTCGACCTTGGTGATTCCGCTCGGTACGCCGATAACAATGCGCGGGCGGACCAGAAAGCGTCGATTGTGCACCCGCCGGATGAAGTACGAGAGCATCTGCTCGGTGACCTCGAAGTCGGCGATCACGCCGTCTTTGAGCGGACGCACGGCGACGATGTGGCCCGGTGTCCGGCCTAGCATCTCCTTGGCTTCCTTGCCGACTGCCTCGATCTTGTTGGTCTTCTTGTTGATGGCGACGATCGAGGGCTCGCGAACGACGACGCCCTTGTTGCGCATGAACACCAGCGTGTTGGAGGTGCCCAGATCGATCGCGATGTCGTTGGAAAAAGCCGAAAAAATCGACACGGGACTTACCGAGTTAGCTGCAGCAGGCAGAGACCGATTGACTGTAACACGGGCCGATCCGACGCTTGGCGGCCCCGCCGGGTGCGTGCACAGAGTGCCCTGGACCGCTGTGTCCAGCACCCGCCAGCTTGTCCGCGTGGCGGGATGACGGCTACCATAGACGGGTCTGAAGCTTGAACTCGCTACCCTCACGACCGCCACAGCCTCATCACGCAGCTCCTGGCGGGCAGTGCCTGATTCCTCGGAGTAATCCACCGTGCTTGATACCCTGCGCCGCAACGTACGTCGTCTTTCCTGGACGCTGTGGCTGGTCATCGCCGCCTTCATTGTTCTCTACATACCCAACCTCGTTGCTGGCGGTGGAAGCAACGTGGTTGCGGAGGTCGCTGGTGACCCCATCATGGCGGCGGAGTTTCGGCGCAACTTCAACGAGCAGCTGAGCTACTACCGCAACCTGAACCAAGGTGAGCTGCCCGACGACTTCGCCCAAAGCCTGCAGATCCGCAACGTGGTGCTGGAGCAAATGATCCGGCAGCGCCTGGTGCTCGTGGCGGCGCGGGACCAGGGCTTCGCCATCGCGCCACAAGAGATTAAGGACCGGATCATGGAGTATCCGGTCTTTCGCGACGACGAGGGGCATTGGGTCGGTGATCAGGAGTACCTGACGATCCTGCGCAGCAATGGCCAGGATCCGGCCTCGTTCGAGGAGTCCATTATCAGCGAGCTGCTGGTGGAACGGCTCACCGGGGTGATCACCGAGGGAGTGAGGATCACCGACCGCGAGCTGCAGGATCTGTACCAGCGCCGGAACGAGACCGTGAGCTTTGAGTTCGTGCAAGTACGACCGACCGCATTCGAACTCGATGTCGGCGCTGGGATCACCGTTGACGAGCTGATCGCCCACTACGAACGGGATCCGGACGCCTACCGGTTGCCCGAGCAGCGTCGCGTCAGCTACGTGTTGATCGATACGGAAGCGATCCGCGACGCGGTGCAGATCGATGAGGATGCGCTGCGTGCCGAGTATGAGGCCAAGATCGCCGACTACACCACAGGGGAGCAGGTCAAGGCGCGGCAGATCCTGTTCCGAGTGCCTCCCGGGGTGTCGCAGGAGGAAAAGGACGAGATCCGAACGAGGGCCGAGGAGGCAGTGCAACGGCTCGCCGAGGGTGCCGACTTCGCGGCGCTGGCGATCGAGCTGTCCGACGATCCTTCGGCCGCCGCCGGCGGTGATTTGGGATGGGTTACACGGGGCCGGCAGGTCGAAGGGTTCGACGAGATCGCTTTCGAGCTCGAGCCGGGTTCCATCTCCGAGATCGCCGACACGGCGTTCGGTTTTCACATCATTCGGGTCGAGGAGGAGCGCGCCGAGCAAGTGCAGCCGTTCGAGGAGGTCCGCGGACAGCTCCAGCAGCGCTTGGCGTGGGAACGCGCTGAGGAACAGGCCTCGGAGATGTCCGAGCGACTGCGCCGAGAGGTGCTGCGGGGAACGGGGCTCGAGGCCTTGACCCAGGAGCACGGCCTGAGCATCGACACCAGCCCGTTCTTCACCCAGGAGACGGGCTTCGGGGAGTACATCTCCGCGGAGGTCACCGGCCGGGTTTTTTCGCTCGGGCAGGGCCGTGTCGGCGAACCGGTGCGGGTGCGACGTGGCTACCTCATATTCCGGGTCGACGAGATCGCGGCGCCTCACACGCCGGCGTTCGAGCAGTGCAAGCAAGCGGTTCGCGCCGATGTGATCGAAATTCGAGCTCGGGAACGTGCCGCCCAGGTGGCTTCGGAGTACGTCGAGCGTATGCGTCAGGGCGAGACCACGCGAGCCATTGCAGACGACGCCTCGACGGTCCTGGACACCGCCGAGGCGCTAACGCGAGACGGCTTCGTTCCAGCGCTGGGCAGATCGGTGGAGTTGCTCAATGCTGCCTTCGGTCTCGATAGCGGGCAGGTCGGCGGGCCGGTCGAGGTCGACGATCGGCTGGTCGTGTTTCGTCTCACCGAGCACCGCCAACCCGACTGGAGCCTGTTCGCCGAGCAGCAGGATGCGCTGCGAGAGCAAGAGATCGGAGAGCGCCGCAACCGACTGTTCGAGGGATTCGTGCAGCGGTTGCGCGATCGCTACAGAGTGCGAATCCACGAGGATGTCCTGCAGCGCGTTGCCGGCTGATGAACGCGGAGCGGGTCGCAGGGCACCTGGTCGACTGGTTACGGTCGCAGGTCCAAGCGGCAGGCGCGGGCGGTCTGGTCTTCGGGCTCTCGGGCGGGGTCGACTCGGCCGTGGTCGGGCGATTGGCGCGCGACGCCTACCTTGAAGCTCATCTGGCTCTGATTCTGCCGATCCGGTCGGATCACCGCGACCTGCAGGACGCGCGGTTGGCTGTCGAGGCGCTGCATCTGAGCGCCAAGGAGATCGTCCTGGACGCGGTGTACGAGCAATTCGCCAGCTCGCTGGGGGTCTCGTTCGCCGACTCCGGCGCGCTCGATCTGCCGCTGGCCAACCTCAAGGCACGTCTGCGAATGACGGCGCTCTACTACTACGCCAACCGCTACAGTTACCTGGTGGTCGGAACCGGGAACCGGTCGGAGCTGACGCTCGGTTACTTCACCAAGTACGGCGATGGCGGTGTGGACCTGCTACCGCTCGGACACCTGGTCAAGAGCGAGGTGCGGGCACTCGCTCAGCAACTCGGCGTGCCGGACTCGATCATCGCCAAGGCGCCGGCAGCGGGGATCTGGCCCGGCTTGACCGACGAGGGGGAGCTCGGGTTCAACTACGAGCAGCTCGAGGAGTACTTGCTCGGTGGCACCGGGGAGGAGCTACGGGAGAATATCGAAGCCCGCCGACGGGCCAATGCGCACAAGCTCCGCACGCCGAAGCTTCCACCTCCGTCATCGGCGATGGACCGATGAGCGAACGTAGCCTGCGTTTCTCAACGGGGTGCTACTACGGGTGCGGAAAGCCGCGCGTCTACAGCGTTGCACTAGCAGGCCGTGGTGGAAGTGTGATGGGTCTGGTTACACCGCCAAGGGTGCAGATGCAAGGCGCCGCGACGTTGGCGATGCCGACGCGCATCGTCAAGGAGCGGCAACGCAGCAGATGCGCCCTTGGCGGCGTAACCCTTCGGGCAAGTGGGATTTACGG
>JACZXM010000014.1:13670-16722 GCA_022571615.1 Acidobacteriota bacterium
CTTGCCCTCACCCGTAACTCCCACTTGCCAGACCCACCACACCTCTACCACGGCCTGCTAGGTCGGGCTCCTCGACGTACTGCAAGAGGACGCCTGCGGGGCCCTCGCTCGCGCGCCTTGGTTCCGCGCCCTTTTCCGCCCCCTCGCTACGCACCCCGTTGAGAAATGCAGGCTAGCCGACCCTTGCTCGATGCCAACGCCTACCTTGCCGACTGCTTCCGGCTTGCCCGCAAGATCTGGGACGATGGCTATCGGCCGGACTTCTTGATCGCGCTATGGCGTGGCGGGGCTCCTCCCGGCATCGTCATCCAGGAGTTCCTGCGCTGGAAGGGGCACGACCCCTACCACACGGCGATTCGCACCCAGTCGCTAGAGGGGGTGCGCGAGGGCGGGGGCTTCGACATCAAAGGGCTCGAGCATGTGATCGACGTGGTGGACGCGCAGGATCGCATGCTGATCGTCGACAACCTGTTCGACACCGGCCGTACGATCTTCGAGGTTACCGAATACCTGCGTCGGCGGGCCCGTCGTAACCTGCCCGAGATCCGCGTGGCCACGGTCTACTATCGCCCGGCCCGGCGAAGCTTCCTGGTCGGCCCGCACTACTACCTACACGAGACCGAGGTTCTGCCGATCTTCCCGCATCAGCTGACCGAAATGGGGCGCGATACCGTCACCAAGGCCGATCCGGAGCTCGCCGAAGCGATTTGGAGAGGCTGACGGGAACGAGAACTTTCACCGGCAGTGAGACAAGACTCGCGAAGCTAGAGAGGAGCTCGATGGTAGCGGGCTACGTTTCTAGTCGAGTGCCTCGTCTTGCACGCGCTGTTGCTCCTCGAACCAATCGACCAGGCGGTCCTTCTTGAAGCGCCACTGGCCGGCAACCTTGTTGCCGGGGAGCTTGCCCTCGCGGGCCATGCGGTAGACGGTCGACTTGTGAAGGCGCAGGTACTTGGCTACCTCCTCGAGCGTCATGATCGTCGGACGCGTTTCGCGTTCGGCCATCGAATCCCTCCTCACGACGTGCCGGAACCATGCCCGGGTGCTACGCACGGGGCACACTGAGCGGTTGTTTCCCGCTCGGCTTCCGCTATACCAGGAACAGGACGTTCTCAGTCAGCGTTTCTAACAGAGACCACTTTATGCGATCTCTCTTAGACTGTCAAGACGGTACGGTGCGCAGAATTGCGCGATGCTGCGTCCGGCTTGTCGGCGCCTGCTATGGGGATCAGAAGAAGACCCGATCCTCGGCCACCAGGCGGATTCCGCTGGCGGTCCGGAACACGATGCGTACCAGTCCCTCGTCTCCGCGCGGCTGGTGGTCGAAGATCGAGTAATGGATCGGTCCCAGGGTCACCGCTGGCGGGGTGTAGTCGGTGGTTATGAAGCCGATTCGGCGCCGCGCGAAGTCATTGGAGTCAATGTTGAAGCGCCGCGCGTACAGGGTGACCAGACGTCGCCGCATGCCGCCGCCGGCGAACTCTGCCCGGGCGCGTTCCTTCTCGATGATATACAGATCCACCGTCCCGGTGGTCGTCACCGGCCGGCCGCGCCAGTCCTCGAGGACGAAGAAGATCTCGAGTCTCTGAAGGCCATCGACGAACGCGGCCAGGGTGCGGATCTTGTACGCCTCGCCGAGCCACCATGCCGACGGCTCACCGCGAGCCTCGTACACGCGGTCGAGCTGCTCGCTGCGCATCGACCCGCTCTGCCGCAACACGACGGACGAATGCGGACCGACCTGGCCCGTGATCCAGTCCTCGGCGACCACTTCACCTTGATCGGTTACGAAGGCCAGCTTTACCTTCACTCCGATCTCGGCGTCGTTGGGGTTCTCGACCACCACGTCCCAGGTGTAGGGAA
Organism: Acidobacteriota bacterium; assembly: GCA_022571615.1. GTDB lineage: Bacteria > Acidobacteriota > UBA890 > UBA890 > WLXD01 > JACZXM01. Next base: position 15,534 of record JACZXM010000014.1, read on the forward strand.
CCACACCGTTGGCCGCGTTACCCCAGTCGATGAGGATGGAATCCGAGCCGATGAGGACCTGCGGGCCCTGCTGCTGCCTTCCCTGCACGAGGCGCGGTCCTTGCTGCGCGGTCGCCGGAGCGGTCGCTAGCACCTTGGGCGCGACAGAGGCAGGTACCGAGGCCCCGGGCCCGGCGGCTAGGAGAGAGAGGCTGCAGAACGCAAGGAATAGCTTGTTTCGCATTGTCGCTGACACCTGTCGGTGAGATCGTGTTTTGATGATCTTAAGCGGTCGATGCCGGTCAAGTCAGCCCCAAACTTATGTTATGTAGCGTTTTCTTTCTTCAAATGGTCAAATACGGTCTCAGATACGCTATGACGACGGAATCAGCACTTTTGGGTTCGCTGAGAGTTCCCGAACAGCTAAACTCACCATTGCTGATTGATTCCATCACCCCGGCCTCGACCTGGTCGGAGGAAACCCATGCCCGACAACAGACGCGGCCCGCGCTGGTTGCGAGACGCCAGGGGGCACAAGCCCCATCTGCGGCTCGTCGTCGGGCTACCGTTTGTAACTGGACTGCTTTCCTTCGGGATCGGCGTCTACTCCTACCAGGCGGGTAGGACGGACGCCGCCGTCCTCTTGTCCAACGCCCGCGAGCGCGCCCTGGTTCTCGCCGTCGTTCCCGCCAGCGCGTGGTGGCTGTTGGCGATGACCGCGCTCGGCACCCTCATCGGGCTGGCGATCGCGTTGGCGTTCACGCGACAGCTCAAGATACTGACCCGGCACACGGCGTTCCTGGCCCGCCGAAACTTCAGCTTCCCGGTCGAGTTGGAAGCGGACGGTGAGGTCGCGCCCCTGGTGAGCGCGATCAACGACCTGCTCCGGTCGGTGCAAGAGTATGCGCACCACTCGGTCGCCGACGGGATGATCTCGTTGTCTCGGGCCGGACATATCCAGTCGATCAACCCACGAGCCGCCGTCGCGCTCGGGGTCGTCGACCAGCTCGGTCAGCTCGAGCGTGCCGCAGTCGACCCGTCGGCGCTCGTCGGGCCAGTGGACGGAGGGATCGTCGACGTCGTCGTCGGGCCCGGCGATCTGAACATCGAGCGTCCATCGCGCGGGAAGCGTGGCCGCGAGGCCCTCCTGGAGGTAGTCGCGGCCGAGCGCCTTCGCCTCGTCCCCGTCGAGCCAGCGCTGGCCTGCCTC
>JACZXM010000384.1 GCA_022571615.1 Acidobacteriota bacterium
TGTCCATGTCGTCGCTGTAGCTCTCCCAGTACACCTGGGTCTGCTGAAGGCCCGAGAACAGCGCGCCCATGACCACGAGCAGGATGAGGGAGGCGATCATCATCTCGGTAAGCGAGAATCCCGCCTCCTGGTGGTGGCAGCTGGCGTGAGTCCGATGGTCGATGGATCTCCGGTAGGACCTCATCGGCTCGACACCACGGTTGCCATGGTGGCAGACTTCGCCGCCCCGATGGCTGCGGTGTTCGAGGTTACCTGCACCTGGACCAGCTTTCCGCCCGGCTGGTCCGTGATGGACCAGCGGCGCACATAGTCGCTGTTGCCGTCGCCGTCGGTATCCACGAGGTCGAAGTAGCCGACATCGCTAGTCACCAGCGACCCACCCGCCACCAGGGACGAGTAGTCGGCGTTGCGCAGCTGCTCCAGCTTGGCGCCCGACAGCGACGTGGCCTGGGTCAAGTCGAGCGCGGTCTTGTTGGAGAGCATACCGATTCCGATCAACTGAGCGAGCGATAGGGCGACCAGCGTGAGGATGAACGTCGCCACGAGGGCTTCGACGAGCGAGAACCCGGCGCTTTGCTCGCCAGACCCTCGCACCGTAGCGGGGTGCGAGACGGCAGGCCGCCGGCGGCGTTCCTTGGACATGGGTCCCCTTACTCCCGCCGCCAGTTCTGGACCGCGATCTCGTAGATGTTGCCGTCGCTCCCAAGCAGGAACGCGAGCCCCGCGACGATGACCTGAGTGGAGGGCTCAGCCAGTCCGCCGGTGCCGGTCGAGCGCACGGTGAAGATCAGGTAGGCGAACGGGAGGTCCTCGAAACCGGAGCCGCCGCCGGAACCGCAGGCGCCGATGGTGTCGCCGTGGTTGACCAGGTGCGACTCTACGGACCCTACACCGACGATCGTCGTCTGCGGGTCACTTCCCGGCGAGATGTGGCAGATCGTCACCTGCGGCCCCACGGGGGCCGAAAGCGAGGAGATCAGCATCAGCATCGGCGTGAGGGTCGGAGCCGGTCCTGGAAGCATCAGGGCGGCGAAGCTGCTACCGCTGGAACCCGAGCTACCCGAGCTACCGGAGCTACCGGAGCTACCCGAGCTACCGCTGGAACCCGAGCTACCGGAGCTACCGGAGCTACCGCTGGAACCCGAGCTACCGGAGCTACCCGAGCTTCCGGAACCGCTGGGGATCTCGAGCTCACACGGGTCGGTTACGCTGCCCGAGCTACCTGCCCCACTGGATTCGGAGCCCGATCCGGAGCCGCTCGAGGAACTGCCGCTGGAGCCGGAGGAGCCGGAGCTACCGCTGGAGCCGGAGGAGCCGGAGCTGCCGCTGGAGCCGGAGCTGCCGCTCCCCGAGCCCGAGGAGCTGGAACCTGAGCCGGGGTTCTCGACCGGCTCGCAGTCGCCGGGGGCGACAACGGGCGGCAGGAAGATCTCCCGGTTGTAGGTACCCAAGCCGACACCCGTTGCGGAGCCGAAAGGATAGTACTGGGGAATGATCGCTCCAGCGCCGTCGAGCTGGATGGTCACGGTCACGCCGTTGACCAGGAGCGTGCTCGGTGCCGGGTTCTTCATGGCCCAGGTGTCGGTGTCGACGAGCTGATCGATCCATCCTGTGTCGAGCTTGAAGTCGATGAGCGTCTGCTCGATGCCAGCGTCCGCAGCGTAGAACGCGGTCGACTTGCTGCGGAAGTTGTCGGCAATCGTCATGTCCACGACGCCGTTCGTCATCATCGTCCAGGCGATGACGGCGACGATCGCGGCAGTGAACAAACCGAACAGCAGGCCGAAGCCACGCTCGTCGTCGCGAACTCGGAAAATCTGTCGACGGACCATCATGGCGGCCAATCCCTTGTCTATCGGGAGGCGGGTAGCAATCTTGCATCGCGTTGGAAGTCTGGAACGACTTGTATCAGACAAAGCGTATATATCAAAACACAATCGCAGTCATCAGGGCATGTGGCCAGCGTTAGAAACATACCAGTCCGCAGACACGATTCCGCACCAGGACCCCCGCGGACACAGCCGGCCGTTGTTGTCCTACCGATCGGTCGAAACAGCGCTCTGGCCGTCGTTTTGGGGCGTTGTCGCGCCAGCGCAAGAAAAAAAACGGGCCCGAACGGAGTCGTGTCCCCGTTGGTGCCGCCCACTGCGACCGCACCACACGGTCCGCCCGGAGCCCGAGGCTCGCTCGCTAGCTTGTCGACGGCGATACGTTCACAAGCACCTTGAGGGTACCCCGCCGCGAGGCGTGTTCGAAGGCCTCGAGTCCGCGCTCGAGCGAATAGTGCGCAGCGATGAGCGGCGACACGTCGATGGCGTTGCTTGCCAACCTGTCGATCGCAGGCCCGAAGGGTCCACAGCGTGAGCCAATGATCGTGATTTCGTCCACCGCCCAGGACGAAGCGTTCACAGTCAGCTCGCCAGCATAGGTGCTCTTGAGCACCAGCGTGCCCTGGGGTCGCAACGCCGCCCGCGCGGCCGCGAACCCGCCCGGGTTTCCAGTGCAGTCGATGGTGACGTCGAACCGGCTGTCGGCCGTCGACAGGACGACCTCGAGTCCGAGCTCGCGAAGTAGCTCGAGCTTGTCCTCGTGGCGTCCGAGCACCGTCGGGGGGCAGCCGGACGATAGCAGCGCCCGCGCCACGAGCTGGCCCAGCTTGCCGTCACCTACCACCAGCACGCGATCTGCCGGGAGGAGCTCGAGCTGCTCGGTGATCCGCAAGGCCGCCGCTAGCGGCTCGACGAACACGGCCTGGTCGTTCTCCAGACGATCCGGCACCAGGTGAAGGTTGGCCTCGGGCAGGGTGAGGTACTCAGCGAAGGCACCGTTGCGACCGGCGATCCCGAGCACGGTGCGGCGGATGCAGTGGCGGTGGCGACCGGCGTCGCACTCGGAACAATCGTGGCAAGAGGCGTTGATCTCACCCACTACCCGGTGGCCGATCAGGGCCTCTGGCCCCTGGACGACGCGGCCCACGAACTCGTGGCCCAGGATCCCCTCGAAGGGATAGTATCCCCGCATCATTTCCATGTCGGTGGCGCAGATCCCGGCTCGCAGGACCTGCACGAGCGCTTCGCCGGGGAGGGCTTCGGGCGCCGGCAAATCGTCGCGCAGGGTCAGGGTGCCGTTCTGGAGCCATAGGCCGCGCATACTTGTTATCGTTCCCTGCCATGGATCTCGGCTCGTGCGACACGGGAAGCTGCCCGCGAGCGGATCGCTGCCATCGCCCCTCCGACGCCGCTGATCTTTTCTCCGTGGCTGTCGGATCATATCGATCGCGAAGTATTCCTCAAGCTAGAGTGTCTCCAGGTTACCGGTTCGTTCAAGCTGCGCGGCGCGGCCAACAAGATCCTGACGCTGGATGTCGCCCAGCGCCGGCGAGAGGAGCAGATCCTGGATGCGATGCGGTTTGCGTATCGTCGCCATCGTTTGGTCGTGCAAGGAGGTGGGGCGGTCGGTATCGGAGTGCTGATTGTCAACGAGGCGGAGCTGCGGCAGTGCGTGTGGGGGTGCAGGACGTGGCCATCGCGGGCTT